>CANHUW010000173.1 GCA_947463975.1 Bacteroidota bacterium | reverse complement strand
CCCATCTGTTAAACCCGCATTCGCATCTGCAACAATTTTATCAATTGATTTTTTTCTGAACAAACTCATGTAAGTTGATTATTGATTTCGATTCATTAAATAATTAGCCAATTCAATCAAGGGTTGTTTTCTATTAGACACAACCGCTATGGCTTCTAAATGCTCGAAAGCTTCTTGTAAATATTTTGCCTTTAAATCTTCTGCCCATGCATCTACACCACAAGCTTTAAATATAGCCAATACTTTTTCTACTTTATCTTCACTATTGGTTTTTAATAAAACTTCTAATGCCGCTTTTTGCTCTGCATTCGCAACTTCTAATGCATGTAACAATAAAAATGTTTTTTTATTTTGCTTGATATCCCCTCCAGCTTCTTTACCAAAAATTGCTGCATCACCAAAAGCATCTAAATAATCATCTTGAATTTGAAATGCAATACCAATTTTCTTTCCAAACTCATATAATTGCCTGCAGTTATTTTCACTAGCTCCTCCAATAATCGCACCAGCTTCTAAACTTGCAGCTAATAAAACGGAGGTTTTTAAAGTGATCATTTCAATGTATTGATCCATATCCACTGAATCCATTTTAGCATAATCCATATCTAATTGCTGCCCCTCGCAAACTTCTCTAGCAGTTCTATTAAATAAGTATAAAATTTTAGGCAAATAACTTGGCTGAATTTGTTGTAAAAATTCATATGCTCTAATGATCATTACATCCCCCACTAGCAATGCAGTATTGTAATCGTATTTAGTGTGTACCGTTTGTTTCCCCCTTCTCAAACTTGCTTCATCCATCATGTCATCATGCACTAAAGTAAAATTATGAAACAATTCAATGGCCCTTGCTACCTGAAAAGCATCATGATGAATCTCACTAAATAATTCATTCCCTAATAAACAAAGTACCGGTCGGATTCTTTTTCCTCCAATTTGTAAAAAATACTCTCCTGGCTCATATAGAGTAGCCGGATTGGAAGGAAAATGATGGGTATCAAACCCTTTATTAAATTGTTCCGATAATGTTTGAAAACTTAACATATTACAAACCTAACCAAATTTTAGCATTTATTAAACAGTGAATTTGTTCCATTTATTCTTAAATTTGTGTACCCCCAAAATAGGCACTATGAATCTAAAAAAACTACCCCTGGTTTTCCTCTTTATTTTAAGTGTTTCAAAGCTACTTGCTCAAGATTTTACTTTAGATACAGCCATAGCAACTGGTTCCTATATAAACCCATATACCAAATCTATTGGTGTTAAAGTTTCTCCAGGTGCGATTACATATAAAAATATGTACAAAACAGCAAGAGCTATAGAAGTGATTGGCTATGCCAGCTTAGATGGATTTAGTGCTTCTGTTTTAAAAGAGATTTACAGTCCTATTGAAGGAGTTGAAAATCTAAGTTGGTATATTGGCTATGGAGGACACTTGGGAATATGGAGTGAAGAGTGGAAAAAGACCAATACAAATACCTCTAATTCTAATATTGCCGTAGGATTTGACGGCATCATTGGATTTGATTATAAAATTAAAAACAGTCCACTCAATTTTAGTGTGGATTGGCAACCTGCTTTTAGCATTATTCAGTCTTATTTTAAAAATAATGGTGGCATCAGTGTTCGCTATGTTTTAAAATAAAAACATTCAACATTTCAATGGGTTAATTAGTTCTTATTCAAATTGAATAAAGAATCTACAAAGGCATCTTTGTCAAATAATAATAAGTCTTTTATTTGCTCACCAACTCCAATATACTTTACTGGTATCTTGCATTGATGGGCTATAGCTAATACAACACCGCCTTTAGCTGTACCATCCAATTTGGTGATGGCCAATGCATTTACATCCGTTACCGCCATAAATTGTTTGGCTTGCTCTAATGCATTTTGACCAGTAGATCCATCTAAAACCAATAATACTTCATGAGGTGCATCAGGTACTTGTTTTTGAATAACTCTTTTGATTTTATTCAACTCATCCATCAAATGTGCTTTGTTATGTAATCTACCTGCAGTATCAATTAAAACCACATCTGCGTTTTTTGAAACAGCAGACTGTACTGTATCAAATGCTACAGCACTTGGATCTGCTCCCATATTTTGTTTTACAATGGGCACACCCACTCTTTCACTCCAAATAGTTAATTGATCCACTGCAGCTGCTCTAAAAGTATCAGCAGCACCTAATACCACTTGATTCCCGGCTTCTTTGTAATGGTGTGCTAATTTACCAATAGTTGTTGTTTTACCTACGCCATTCACGCCTACAACTAATATGATATAAGGCTTTTTATTCGCCGGAGGATTGAACCCTTGTAAATCAGCAGGCGCATCTACCAATAAGCCGGCCATTTCGTCATGTAAGATTTGTTGTAATTCTTGGGTAGAAATATATTTATCTTTCCTTACTCTCTCTTGTATTTTTTCAATAATAGTTAATGTGGAATCAACGCCAACATCTGCCCCAATTAAAGCTTCTTCTAATTGGTCTAATACCTCATCATCCACGGTAGTCTTACCAATGATCACTTTAGATATTCTTTCAAAAAAACCTTGTTTGGTTTTTTCCAAACCCTGATCTAAAATTTCCTTCTCTTTTTTACCAAATAATTTTCCTAAAAAACTCATATTGTAAAGTTAATAAAACTAAAGTCTCAAAAGGACTTAAAATCATTAGAGGTATAGCACAAGGCTATATTTTTATAAACGAAGATAAAAAAAAGCTTTCCTGTTCTGGAAAGCTTTTAAATATTATTCGAAAAGTAATAGTAGCGACTATTTCGCTGCTAAGAATTCAGATACTTTATCCTTATGAACAATGTTCTCTTTAAAAGTATACGCGCCTGTTTTAGGGCTACGGATTGCTTTGATTACTTTTGTCCAGTTTTTTGCTTCAGCAGAAGCTTTTAAATCTTTTACTTTCGCGTTTTTAGATGCTGCTTTTGCCATGATTATTTAATTTCTTTGTGAAGAGTTACTTTTTTCAAAATTGGGTTGTACTTCTTGAACTCCAATCGATCTGG
>CANHUW010000172.1 GCA_947463975.1 Bacteroidota bacterium | reverse complement strand
TCTTATGAACTAATTTTTGCACTAAGAAATTCTGCAGGAGATAATGTAGCTAGATGGGCGCATGTGGGTGGTGCGGTGATTGGTTTTATTTTAGTGTTTATCTGGAATAGAAAAAATCGCAAAACATTTTATTAATCTCAATTCTTCATCAATGAGTGATTCTTCTAATAAGCCTCTATGGGGTGCCGATAACAATGCTTTAGTGACATTATTGGCCGTGAATTTGGTAGTGGCAGTGGCTTTTGTTTTTATGAAAGTAACTTATTACTTGGAAGGATTTCCTGCAATGGACTTTCAAAACGAAATTTACCAATATGTAATTTTATTGCCAGCCAAATTAGATCAGGCACCTTGGACCTTCATTACATTTAATTGGACACATGATAATTTCTGGACCTTATTCACCAATCTTTTTTGGCTATTTGTATTTGGCAATATCTTACAAAATGTGAATGCGAATAAACATTTATTTCCCATCTATTTTTACAGCGGTTTGGTTGCAGCATTAAGCTATGTATTACATAAAGGAGGCGAACCGCTTATTGGTGCACAAACAAGTGTACTAGCCATCGCAATGGCTACTATTATTATTTCGCCAACTTATAAAACCTTATCCAATATTGGAAAGGGTATTCCTGCTTGGTTATTATTTATCATTTATGCTGTACTTACAGGCTTATCATTTGCCACCATTTCTATAGAACTATGGTTCTCTATTTTATTGGGGGGATTAAGTGGATTACTCTATGCGTTTTTATTAAAAAAAGAAATAGATTTAGGTGCGTGGATGCATCGTTTATTAAGCTACATCAATAATAGTTTAACACCTAAAAGTTAATGGCTAAAAAAAAGTCAAGGTTGAGAATTTTCATAAAGAAATTTTTATTGGTATTGAATATACTGATAACCGCCTTGTTTTTATATCCCATTTTTTTTAATCCACTTCCACTCATTTGGATCAATGGATTTTTAGGCATCGCAGCACCTTATTTAATTGTGCTAGAGTTACTATTAATTATACTTTGGTTGTTAGCCAAACCCATTTTGGCGTTATTTCCATTAATTAGTTTGGCTATTGGATGGAAAGTGATCAGTGTTTTATTTGCATGGCATCCTGGAACTCCGTTTCCTAGTCAAAGAAAAAACAATCATCTAAGAGTAGCAAGCTGGAATATCAAAGAATTTAATGGAAGTGAAGAAATGGCTGCAGGTCATAAATTCAGAGCAGAAGAAATTGCGTATTCTATTCAAAAATGGGATCCAGATATTATAGCATTACAAGAGTATAACACTAAGGAAAAACCAAATGATGCTGCTAACCATGCCTTGTACTTTGAGAAAAAATATCCTTATGCATTTTTCTCGAAAGATTATCAAACAGCAGATCCCAATTACTTTGCGGGTTGTATTATTTATTCAAAGTATCCTATCATTGATTCAAAAAGAATTTCCTTTTTAAATGGGGAGAGCCTCATTTATGCTACCATTTTAAAAGGGGATGATACTATTAGATTGTACACCACTCATTTAGCTTCTTATAGATTCAAACAAAACGATTTTGAATTTCACGAAACGCCCAGTAATGATTTAGAGGTAAAAGCCAATAGAAGTGTTCTTAGAAAAATGAAACAGGCATTTGTTGAAAGAGCTGTTCAAGCAAATCTTGTAAGAGCTGCATTAGATCAATCACCCTATCCAACCATCATTACAGGTGATTTTAACGATGTGCCTAGTTCTTATACCTATAAAACCATCAAAGGCGATTTGCAAGACGCTTTTTTGAAAAAAGGATTTGGTATTGGTTTAACCTTTATGGGACTTTCGCCTACTTTACGCATTGACTATATTTTAGCAGACAATCGTTGGGAGGTTAAGGGCTGGGAATCGGTGGATGAAAATCTAAGTGATCATCACATGGTATTCTCTGACCTTTTGTTAAAGAAGAATTAGGCCTTAATTCCCTAAAATAAAATATCTTTGAGGCTATATTATGCCACTTAAGTTATACAATTCACTCAGCAGACAAAAAGAAGTATTTGAGCCTATCAACACGCCCTATGTTGGCATGTATGTATGTGGACCAACGGTGAGTGGGGAAAGTCATTTAGGGCATGCAAGACCTTTTATCACTTTTGATGTGGTATACCGTTATTTATTACACAAGGGTTATAAGGTTCGTTATGTTAGAAATATTACTGATGCGGGTCATTTTGAAGAAGAAGGCAAACAAGCAGAAGATAAAATAGCTTCCAAGGCAATTTTAGAAAAACTAGAACCCATGGAACTAGTGCAAAAATATACGCACTTATATCATTGGGCAATGGAGCAATTTAATAATATGCCTCCAAGTATCGAGCCAACAGCCACTGGACATATTGTAGAGCAAATTGAAATGATCAAGACCATTATAAAAGATGGTTATGCTTATGAAAAAAACGGTTCGGTATATTTTGATGTCGTAAAATACAATGATGATTATTCTAAAAAGAATCAACCCTATGGCATTTTAAGTGGAAGAAATTTAGATGAGCAATTAGATACCACTAGAGAATTAGAAAATCAAGACGAGAAAAAAAATAAGGTTGATTTTGCTTTATGGAAAAAAGCACCTGTTGAACATATCATGCGTTGGCAAAGCCCATGGGGAGAGGGTTTCCCAGGATGGCATATTGAGTGTTCTGCGATGGCTACTAAATATTTAGGCAAGCGTTTTGACATACATGGAGGTGGAATGGATTTACAATTTCCACACCACGAATGTGAGATTGCACAAAGCAATGTATGTAATCACGAGATACCCGCTCGTTATTGGATGCATAATAATATGATTACGATCAATGGTCGTAAAATGGGAAAGAGCTATAACAATGTGATTAAGCTAAGTGAATTGTTTTCTGGACAACACCAAGAATTAACACAGGCTTATGCACCGATGACCGTTCGCTTCTTTATTTTACAAAGTCAATATAGAGGCACACTAGATTTTAGTAATGAAGCACTACAGGCATCTGAAAAAGCCTTGAAGCGCTTAATGGAAGCATACGAGTGGTTAAAGGCGCAAAGCTTTACTCCAGGTA
>CANHUW010000171.1 GCA_947463975.1 Bacteroidota bacterium | reverse complement strand
CTTTATAATGGATTATTTTTGCAAAAATATCCCACTTTATAAATACCCAATTATGCAAAGAGATACCCTAGTATTCGACATTATTAATCAAGAATTAGCTCGTCAAAGACGTGGAATTGAATTGATTGCTTCAGAAAACTTTACCAGCTTACAAGTAATGCAAGCTATGGGTAGTGTAATGACTAATAAATATGCAGAAGGATATCCAGGTAAAAGATATTATGGTGGTTGTGAGATTGTAGATAAAACAGAGCAATTAGCCATTGATAGATTAAAGGAAATCTTTGGTTTAGAATATGCGAACGTGCAACCACATAGTGGTGCGCAAGCAAACGCTGCAGTGATGTTAGCGATATTACAACCAGGTGATGCTATTCTTGGTTTGGATTTAAGTATGGGTGGTCACTTAACACACGGTAGTGCAGTAAATTTTTCTGGTAAAACATACCAACCTCATTTTTACGGAGTAGTAAAAGAAACAGGTTTGATTGATTATGAAATGTTAGAGTCTCAAGCTAGACAACACAAACCTAAATTAATTATTTGTGGGGCAAGTGCTTATAGCCGTGATATTGATTATGCACGTATCAGAAAAGTAGCAGATGAAGTAGGTGCTTTTGTTTTAGCTGATATTGCACACCCAGCTGGTTTAATTGCAAAAGGATTATTAAGTTCTCCATTCAATCATTGTCATTTTGTGACTTCTACCACACACAAAACTTTGCGTGGTCCAAGAGGTGGCGTGATTATGATGGCTAAGGATGGTGAAAATACTTTAGGTTTAAAAGATGTAAAAGGTAATTTAAGATTGTGGTCTAATGTGATTGATATGGCGGTATTCCCAGGTACACAAGGTGGACCATTAGAGCATGTGATTGCTGCAAAAGCCATTGCATTTGGCGAAATTTTATCAGATGAATTCATGGTGTATCAAAAGCAAGTACAAAAAAATGCAAGAACCATGGCTGCAGCATTTGTTGCAAAAGGTTATGAAATTATCAGTGGCGGCACCGACAACCATTTAATGTTGATTGACTTAAGAAATAAAAATATTAGTGGTAAAAAAGCAGAGCAGGTTTTAGGCATGGCTGATATTACAGCGAACAAAAATATGGTGCCTTATGATGACAAGTCTGCTTTTGTAACTTCAGGTATTCGTTTTGGTGTAGCAGCAATTACTTCAAGAGGAATGAACGAAACCCATATTCCATTTGTAGTAGATGCTATTGATACTACATTAATGAATGCAGACAATGAAACAGTATTAGCTAACACAAAGAAAGATGTAAACAAATTTATGGAGCAATTTGTATTGTATCCAGAACTAGGATAATTATGTATCTTTAGTATATGATACAAAGAATTCAATCCATATACTTATTATTAGCCAGCGCAGCGGCCTTTTCGGCATTGCGCTGGCCTTTTTATTATACACCTGTACCAACTGCTTTTGAAGTGAATGGCAGCCAACAATACAGCACATTAATCACTTTGGCTTTTAGTGCTTGCCTATCATTTATAACCATCTTTTTATATGGCAACAGAATGTTGCAATTAAAGGTGGTGCTGGTAAATCTTATGCTATCTGGCTTAATCGGATTCTTTATTTATAAAGTAGTATTAGCTCATCCAGGCGGTGGCTTTACATTGCCTTCTGTCGCTTTATTCTTAATACCTCTTTTACAAATACTTTCTGTCATTCGTATTTACAAAGACGAAAGCATGGTAAAATCTGCTGATAGATTAAGATAAAGATTAACTAAGCCGCTTGTATTTCTTTCTCTATAGCTTTTTGTACCAATTGATTCAAACTGATACCTTGCATTTTTGCAAGCATTGCAGCTTGTTGATGGATATCTGGTTTCACACGTACGTTGAAGGATCCTTTGAAACTTTTTAATAAAGGCTTGTTGAAATGTTTGCAAGATTCAATATACTCATCTACAGCCTCTCTGAACATTTGTTTAATTTCAGTAACCGATTTACCCTCAAACATAATCAAATCGTTTATACCTTCAATTTTTCCAAATAATATATTGTCTTCATCTATAAATGAAACAGATGCAATAAAGCCTTTATAATTCAATGTATTTTTCATACTATTTTATCCTCTATTAATTTTATTCTAATATTTTTTAAATAAACTGTTTTCATGATTTTTTCAGGATGTGGTTTATGTATAATAATTTGACTCCCTGAAATAGAATTATAAAAGGAAGTTCTAGATCCTGAAGTTTTTCCTCTATTTACTTCTACAAACCCTAAACCCGAAAGCAGTGCCTTTAACTCATCATAAGTGAAATCTCTAGGTATGCTCAAAAACCTTTCTAAAAGTTTATCTTTCTTTGTCATATAAAATTATGCAACTATTTTTTAGTTGCATAAAAATAAAACATAATTTTCTCAAAAGAAAATAAAAATTTTCTAACGAATTGATTTTAAATGATTTATATAGAATCTAGTCTAAGTACTGCCCCGTCTGAGAAGACTTGCATTTAGCTAATCCGCTAGGCGCACCCTCATATACAACTTGACCTCCTAGTTCGCCTGCTTCAGGACCCATGTCGATTACCCAATCTGCAGCTTTGATAATATCGGTATTGTGTTCTACCACTACTAAGCTATGGCCTTGATCAATTAAGGCATTGAATGCTTTTAATAATTTATGGATATCATGGAAATGTAAACCAGTTGTTGGTTCATCAAAGATGAATAACATTTTACTACTCGCTTTTCCTTTACCTAAGAAGCTCGCTAGTTTTACACGCTGTGCTTCACCACCACTTAAGGTATTGCTACTTTGGCCTAATTTCACATAACCTAAGCCAACTTCTTGTAATGGATGAATAGCGGTTACGATATTTTTTTCTTCTGCAAAAAATTCAATAGCCTCATCCACACTCATTTCCAAAACATCGTGAATACTCTTTCCTTTATACTGCACTTCTAAAACAGCTTCTTTAAAACGCTTGCCGCCGCAATCCTCACATTCTAAATGAACATCTGCCAAGAATTGCATTTCTACCAATTGCTCCCCTTCTCCTTTACAAGTATCGCATCTGCCACCATCCACATTAAAAGAAAAATGCTTGGCAGCAAAGCCTCTAATTTTTGACAAGGCTTGTT
>CANHUW010000170.1 GCA_947463975.1 Bacteroidota bacterium | reverse complement strand
TTTGATACATTTAAGCGAGGGCGAAGTTCAAGAATGGTTCTTTCTTTAATTGATTACTTAGTTTTACTTTTGCAGTCATAATTATATATTAATGAGTCATTCTTTATCAGAACAAGAGATTATTAGAAGAGAAAAGCTACAAGCTTTGGAGGCAGCCGGCATTAACCCCTATCCTGCCCCCTTGTATCCCATTACACATCATTCAACAGATATTAAGGATCAGTATACAGAAGAGACGAAAGATCAGTTTGCCTCTGTTTGTGTGGCAGGTAGAATCATGAGTGTGAATGATAAGGGTAAAGTGCTATTTATTAAAATCCAAGACGACAAGGGTATTATACAATTATATGTAAAGCGTGATGAGATTTGTCCAGAAGAAGACAAATCTTATTGGGAGGTGATTACCAAGAACGGAATGGATTTAGGAGATATTATTGGATCTACTGGATATGTGTTCACTACCAAAACGGGTGAGACATCTGTTCACTCCAATACAATTACTTTATTAGCTAAATCATTAAAGCCACTTCCTGTGGTAAAGCGTGACGAAGCAGGTCAGGTATTTGATGCAGTAACAGATCCAGAATTTAGATATCGTCAGCGTTATGCTGATCTAATTATCAATCCAGAAGTAAAAGATACATTTACGAAGCGTACCGTATTAATGAATACCATTCGCCAGTTCTTAAACGAGCGTGGTGCATTAGAAGTAGATACACCTGTATTACAAGCTATTCCAGGTGGAGCAGCAGCAAGACCGTTTATTACACATCATAATGCCTTAGATGTACCTTTCTATTTGCGTATCGCCAATGAATTGTATTTAAAAAGATTAATCGTTGGTGGATTTGATTGGGTATATGAGTTTAGTAGAAACTTCAGAAACGAAGGAATGGACCGAACACATAATCCAGAATTTACCGTGCTTGAGTGGTATACAGCTTACAAAGATTATTTCTGGATGATGGAAATCACCGAGCAATTATTTGAGAAGATTGCAATGACTTTACACGGTACTACTGAATTAAAAGTAGGCGAAAAGACCATCAATTTTAAAGCGCCATTTAGAAGAATAAGCATCATGGAGGCTATTCAAGAAAATACAGGTATTGATATTGATGGAATGGATGAGGCTGGATTAAGAGAAGTTTGTAAGACATTAAAGATAGATGTGCCACCCACTATTGGAAAAGGTAAATTGATTGATGAAATATTCGGTGCTACAAGTGAGCACACCTATATACAACCAACTTTCATTATTGACTATCCAATTGAAATGAGTCCATTGACCAAGAAGCACAGAACCAAGGAAGGATTGGTAGAGCGTTTTGAATTAATGGTAAATGGAAAAGAATTAGCGAATGCCTATTCTGAATTAAATGATCCAATAGATCAAAGAAAAAGATTTGAAGATCAGTTGGCTTTAATGGAAAGAGGAGATGATGAAGCGATGTTTATTGATCATGATTTCTTAAGAGCATTAGAATATGGTATGCCACCTACTTCTGGTATTGGCATTGGTATAGATAGATTGTGTATGATGATGTTGAATCAACCATCTATACAAGATGTACTCTTCTTCCCGCAGATGCGCCCTGAAGTGAACGAGTAAAAAAAATAGCGCTAATTTTTGTTAGCGCTATTTTTTTCTGTTTCAATTAAATAAGACTCAACTAGTCGCGATACCCTCGAGGCACCCGTTTATGGGGAGAAGATGCGAATGCATCTGATTTATCGAAAAAATCATTAGATGGAATTATAGAGATTAATTATTTTCTATAATTAATCTCTATAATTTAAAGCTGGTTTAATGTCACCCAACAATGCCTTGTATTTATAGTCACCAATAGATTTAGTAAACTCTTCTGTAGCTTTTAATAACAATGCAGGGTTACTCATTAAATCAATGGCAGTTAAAGCCATTGTCTTACTTGCTACTAGCATACCCTTTGTTCCAATCTCTGTTCCACCAGCAGCAATGGCTTGCCAGCTATGCGCTGCAGTGCCTGGAACCCAAGTTGCAGCACGTAAACCTACTGTTGGTTTTGCATAACTCACATCACCTACATCGGTTGAACCACTATTGCCTTCGTTGATATAAGTTAAAGGCTTAATGGTTGTAGCAGTTGCAATATCTACTGGAGCAACCATGGTTGGTTGTAATTTTTTAGCAAAAGCTATTTCTGCTTCTGTGTATTGAACTCCACCTACTTTATCTAAATTGGTTTGCATCGCTTCTGCTAATGTTTTATTGATGAGCAAATCGTGTGTACCACCAATGATATCATATTTCATAGAAGTTCCTGTTCCTAGTGCAGCACCTTCGGCAGCTTTCACTACTCTATCAAAAATCTCTACTACATCTTTACGCTTTGGATGACGCACATAGTAATAAACTTCTGCAAAATCAGGCACCACATTTGGTGCTTTACCACCAGAAGTAATTACATAGTGAATTCTAGTTTCTTGTGGAATATGTTCACGCATCATATTCACCATATTATTCATCGCTTCTACTGCATCCAATGCAGATCTACCTTGATCAGGTGCAGCTGCAGCATGTGCAGAAACTCCGTAGAATTTAAATTTAGCAGATTTATTGGCTAAAGCACTTGTGGTAGTAACAGCGTTTACATCATCAGGGTGCCAATGAATCACCGCATCCACATCATTGAATAAACCAGCTCGCACTAAAAATACTTTACCACTTCCACCTTCTTCAGCAGGAGAACCATATACCTTAATGGTCCCTTTTAATTTACCAGAAGCAATCAATTCTTTAATGGCAATACCTGCAGATACACTCGCTGTTCCAAATAAATGGTGACCACAAGCATGACCTGCATTCTTTCCTGCAATAGGATTTCTTTCTGGTGAAGCAGATTGATTGATACCAGGCAATGCATCGTATTCGGCTAAAATACCAATCACTGGACTACCACTTCCATAGGTTGCTACAAATGCTGTAGGAATATCTGCAACACCTGTTTCAACAGTAAAGCCTGCATCTCTTAAATGTTGCACATGCAATGCGGCACTCTTTACTTCTTTATAGCCTACTTCAGCAAAGTCCCAAATTTGTAAAGCGGTTTTTTTATCTGCTTCATATGCGTTGTTTAAAGCATTCAATGC
>CANHUW010000169.1 GCA_947463975.1 Bacteroidota bacterium | reverse complement strand
TATTTTATCTAGACCAGATTATTTACAATTTATTAAAGATGGTACTGGATTAAATACAACACTTCAAAACTATTGGATGGTAATTCATCCGCCAGTTTTATTCTTGGGCTTCGCATCCACCACCGTTCCTTTTGCTTTTGCAGTGGCTGGTTTATTAAAAAAAGACAATGGCTGGATGAACCATGTTTTATCATGGGCCAATTTTAGTGCAGGTATATTAGGTTTAGGAATTATGATGGGTGCTGCATGGGCATACGAGAGCTTAAACTTTGGCGGCTATTGGGCATGGGATCCAGTAGAAAATGCATCTTTGGTTCCATGGTTGGTTTTAGTAGCTGGTATACATACTACGATGATCTTCAGAAAGACAGGGTCAAGTGTAAAAGCTTCTTACTTGTTTATGGGATTGAGTTTTCTATTGATCATCTATTCAACTTTTTTAACTCGAAGCGGTATTTTAGGTGATACTTCGGTTCATGCATTTACCGATTTAGGAATGAATGCGCAATTATTGGTATTCTTATTGATATTTGTTATTCCATTCTTTGTATTGTATTTTGTTCGTTATCACTTTATGGTGGAGCCTACTAAAGAAGACGATATTTCAAGCAGAGAGTTTTGGATGCTAGTAGGTTCATTGGTTTTAGTATTATCTGCTGTAGTCATCATTGCAATTACTTCCATTCCAGTTTTCAATAAAATTTTTGGTACAAAAATTGCTCCTCCAGAAGATCCTGAATTTGCCCATAATCAGGTGCAGGTTTTTGTAGCCATTATTATTGGTAGTTTATCTGCATTTGGGCAGTATCTAAGATTTAAGCATACTCCAATTGAACAAATCAAAAAACAATTACTCCTTCCAGGTATTGTTACCATTTTAATAACGGTGTTACTCTTTGTTTTTGTTGGGGTAGCATACCATCAAAAAGGTCCAGGATTTTTAGGAGCTTTGTATGTTGGAATTTTAACATCGGTATATACCGTAGTTTTTAATTTACATTATTGGTTGAGTGTTTTAAAAGGAAAATTAAAATCTGCAGGAGCAAGTGTGGGTCATATTGGTTTTGGATTAGTGTTATTGGGTATTTTCTTATCAGCGTCCAATAAAACAGTGATCAGTTTTAATACAACTGGTATCAATGTTTTGAAAGAAGATGCTGACATGCGTAAAAGTCCAGTGGGCAATCCTAGAGAGAATATAACTTTGTTTGAAGGCATCAATACGGATATGGGTAAGTATATGGTAGAGTATACCAGAGATACTACGGATGAATTAAATAAAAGATTTTTTGAATTACGATTTACCGATAAGAAAACCAATGAACAATTCTTTTTATATCCAGACATTTTAAAAAACAATAAAGGGGCGGAAGGATTTTCTGCGAATCCTGATGCAAAGCATTATTGGTTAAAAGACATCTTTGTCTATATTACTTCTTTTCAAGATCATTCTGAAGAAGATACGGTTGCCTTTAAACCAGCAAAAATTAAAATTGGTGATTCTATTTTTTATAGCAATGGTTACATAAAATTGAATGAAGTATTGGTGAATCCTAATGCTAATAGAACAGCAGGAACCAATGAGTTAATATTAGATTTACAAGTTACTTCTAAAGAAGGATTACAGTACAAGTCCCAGCCAGGCATCCTATTGGAGGGGTTAAATATGGAGCAACGCTTAGATACCATCAAGGCCCAAAATCTGGTATTAAGTTTTAATAAAGTGGTAAGCCAAGAGGAAGGGGTGTTAGAAATAGGCATTAAAGAATCTTCCTCTTTAACCAATTTAATAACGCTAAAGGTGTATGAATTCCCTTTTATCAATGTTTTATGGTTGGGGGTAGTAGTCATGACCATTGGCTTTATGATGAGCATGCTTCAAAGAATTAGAAAGAACAAGGCAATTTAGGTTACCTTTTGTACCTTAGGGTATCAATTATTATGAAAAAGGCATTTCAATTTGGTATGGTTTTATTTGTCTGTTTCCTTTTGCAAGGGCAATTAAGGGCGCAGTCAACTATTTATGATACCTTAAGAGTTGAAGCATATATCACACCAGAAGGAGATACTATTCCTCAATCTTGGCTTCCTACAGTTGAAGTGCGTACCTTACAAACTAAGATCGCTTCTAGTTATTGGAAGGAATGGACAAGACTTAGAAATGCTGTTTATGTGACCTATCCCTATGCAAAATCTGCGAGTAAAGTGATTAATGAGGTGAATGCCCAATTAGTGAATGTAAAAGATGAAAGAACAAGAAAGCAAATCATCAAATCAAGGGAAAAAGATTTAAAGAAAGAGTTTGCGGACAAAGTGACAAATTTATCTGTATATCAAGGTAAGGTTTTGATGAAGTTAATTAATAGAGAAACGGGTAATAATTGCTACGAAATCATTAAAGAATATAAAGGCGGGTTTAATGCTGGTTTTTGGCAAGCAGTTGCTTTTGTTTTTGGAAGCAACTTGAAACAGCCCTATGACGCCAAGGGAGACGATCGAGAAATTGAAAAGTTTGTACAAGAAGTTTGTAAGGTATATGGTTATAAAGGCTAGTCCTTAGTCTTGGTGATGGGAAGAGGATTTTGTATCTTTACCCGAATAGTATCGAAGTTATATGAGTGAAGAAAAAAGCCTGAATTTTATTGAAGAAATTGTAGCAGCAGATTTGGTTGCTGGAAAGCATAAAAGTATTTTAACTAGGTTCCCTCCTGAGCCAAATGGTTATTTGCATATAGGACATGCGAAAAGTATTTGTTTAAATTTTGGTCTAGCGCAAAAATTTAATGGAGCGACTAATTTAAGATTTGATGATACCAATCCAGAAAAAGAAGAAACGGAATATGTAGAAAGCATTAAAGCGGATGTTCAATGGCTGGGATTCAATTGGATCAAAGAATGTTATGCTTCTGATTATTTTGATCAGTTATACGCATTTGCTATGCAATTAATTGAGAAAGGCTTAGCTTATGTTGATGATAGTACTGCAGAAGAAATTGCTCAACAAAAAGGTACCCCAACTTTGCCTGGTACAGGTAATGCTTATAGAAATAGAACTATTGAAGAAAACAGAGCTTTGTTTGAAGAGATGAAAGCGGGCAAGTATAAGGATGGCGAAAAAGTATTAAGAGCAAAGATTGATTTAGCTAGT
>CANHUW010000168.1 GCA_947463975.1 Bacteroidota bacterium | reverse complement strand
TTTATATTAAAATCATTTATGCAGATTACGATCTTCAATTTGCCATCATTGAAATGATTGGCGAATGGAATGACGCCATCGAAAATGATATCATGACATTCAAAAGAGAGGTCTTAGAAAAATTGATGGACGAAGGAATTTATAAGTTTATTTTAATCACAGAAAGTGTATTTAATTTTCATAATGGAGACAAAGACTATTATGAAGAATTGTATGAAGAATTATCTGATGAAGATGGATGGGCTGTGATGGTGAATTTTCACAAAGCATCCCAGCATGATTTTTTATTAAAAAAATTAAACAGATATATAGAGTTAATGGAATTTGACAATTGGAGAACCTATAAACCTGAAGATTTTTTTCATTTAATTGATAAAAAGTTAAACGATCGTTTAACTTAATACACCAAATCTTCATAAGCTGCTAAGAGCTCTCGATAGGCATGATCATCCTTGGCCAATTTTGCGGCAGCCATTCCTTTTTCATACCAATTAATTGCTGATTCCACATCTTGTAGATCCACCAAGCATTTGGCCAAATGATAATAAGAGCCAATATAATCTGGAAACTCAGTCAATATTTCTACGAATAAATCCTTTGCTTTTAGGAGCTCCCCTATCTTGATGTACTCCAATGCCAGCGCGTGTCTTAAGAAGTTATCCTTAGGTTGTTGATTTAAAAATTCAATAATTCTTTCTATTCGCGTCATCTTAACATATTTTTGCACTTTAGATAGTATAAAACTACCTTATATTTGCATTAGTTGCATAAACAACTAATATTGATAAAACACAAAATTCACTATTATGAAGGTGCTCGTTTGCATTAGTAAAACACCAGACACTACAGCCAAAATTGCTTTCACCGAAGGTAACACAAAGTTTGATGAAAACGGTGTGCAATGGATTATCAACCCATATGACGAATGGTACTCTTTGGTTAGAGCCATCGAGTTAAAAGAAAAAGATGCGAATGTAACTATTCACTTAGTTACTGTTGGTGCAGCAGATGCAGAACCCATCATTCGCAAAGCATTGGCATTAGGTGGTGACGAAGCTATTAGAGTGAATAATTCCAGTAATGACTCCATGGTGGTTGCTCAAGAAATTGCTGCCATTGCCAAAGCAGGTGCTTATGATTTAATTTTAACAGGTAAAGAAACCATCGACTATAATAGCGCAAGTATAGGATCTATGCTATGTGCATTGTTAGATCAAAACTATATTGCTGCTGCAACTAAATTAGTAATAGAGGGTACAAAAGCAACTGTAACAAGAGAAATAGATGGAGGTGAAGAAACAGCTGAAACCCAATTACCTCTAATTGTAAGTTGTCAAAAAGGTATGGCGGAACAAAGAATACCCAATATGAGAGGCATTATGGCAGCAAGAACAAAACCATTGAAAGTGGTAGAAGCTACTATTCAATCAGCTACTACAAGTATTCAACAATTTGATTTACCTGCAGCAAAAACTGGAGTTAAATTAATTGATCCAGCACAGATGGATGAATTAGTAAGATTATTGAAAGAAGAAGCAAAAGTTATTTAATCATTACATCATAATTATACAACCATGGTATTAATATATATAGATCAAGCAGATCAAGAAGTAAAAAAAGCATCTTTAGAAGCCATCTCTTATGGCGCTGCTTTAGCAAAGCAAATGGGCACAAATGCTGAAGCTATTATTTTGGGTACAGTAAAGGACGACCTTACTCAATTAGGTAAATATGGTGTTACCAAAGTACATCAGTTGGCTAATGAAGGCTTAAATCATTTTGATGCAAGAGTGAATGCAACAGTGACAGCTGAAGCAATTAAAATGGCTGGTGCTGATGTAATTGTTTTTGCACATAACACCAATGGTAAAGCCATTGCACCTGCAGTTGCTGTAAAATTAAATGCGGGTATTGTTACTGGAGCTAGTGCACTACCTACAACAGATAATGGTTTTGTTGTGACTAAAACTGTTTTTTCTGGAAAAGCTTTTGCCTCTATAAAAATAGATACTGCTATTAAAGTCATTACGATTAATCAAAATAGTTTTGGCGCTCTAAGCATGGAAGGTGCTGCGACGATTGAACCATTATCTCTAACCGTGCCCGCATCAAGCATCAAAATAACTGCTCTCAATAAAGTTCAAGGAGAGATTCCATTATCTGAAGCAACCCTAGTAGTGAGTGGCGGTAGAGGTTTAAAGGGACCTGAAAACTGGGGTGTTTTATTAGATCTTGCAAAAGCATTGGGAGCTTCTACTGCTTGTAGTCGACCTGTTTCCGATTCAGACTGGAGACCACATCACGAGCACGTGGGTCAGACTGGGTATCAAATTGCACCCAACTTATACATTGCCATCGGTATTTCTGGCGCGATTCAACATTTGGCTGGTGTCAATAGAAGTAAAACGATAGTTGTCATCAATAAAGATCCAGAAGCACCTTTCTTCAAAGCAGCTGACTATGGTGTTGTAGGAGACGCATTTGAAGTAGTACCAGCACTCACTGCTGCAATATTAAAATCTAAGGCTAACGCATAATAAATTCATGTAACTTTGAGTAGCGTTAATTTGTATGCAGAAAATAGAATTAGAAATTGTTGCATTATCTCATAGTATCACGCAGTCCAATTCTTATGCGGTGATTTTAGGAGAAGTGGGTGGCTCTAGAAGGCTTCCTATTGTCATTGGCGGCTTTGAAGCGCAGGCCATTGCAGTAGCACTAGAAAACATGCATCCCTCTCGCCCACTCACTCATGATTTAATGAAAAATTTTATGACTTCTTTTGATATAGCGCTACAAGAAGTATATATCTGCGATTTACAAGAAGGCATTTTTTATTCTAAACTAGTTTGCTTTACTGCAAATGACACCATTGAAATTGATAGTAGAACAAGTGACGCATTAGCATTGGCGGTGAGATTTGGTTGCCCTATTTATGTGTATGAAAATATTTTAGATCAAGCAGGTGTTGCAAGCGAACAAGTACAAGGTGAAGCATCTCAGCCAATAGAGACAAGTAGTACAAAAAAAGAAAATGATTTATCTACTCTAACACTTAGTGAATTGAATGATTTATTAAACGAAGTTTTAGAACAAGAAGATTATATCAAAGCCATTGATATACGTGATGAAATCGCTAAGCGCAATGCAACTAAGAAATAAAGCGCATGATTCAA
>CANHUW010000167.1 GCA_947463975.1 Bacteroidota bacterium | reverse complement strand
ATCATATTATCCACTATTGCAATAACTTTTGTTATTTGGTTACTTCTTGCAATTCTACATATAGTCCCTAAGCAAGGTGCCAGGAAGGGTAGCCAATATCTTACAATAATGAGTGAAGGTTTTGCTTTTCTTAATTGTAATCCAACTTTAATCCAGTTGAATGGATTGATTGAATTGATGCTAATATCGATGATAATATTAGTAGGTTTTTTTTCAACTCGAAATTGCGTTTTTCCTGGAAATAAAAAATTGGGATACTGCAAAGAAAAAGTTTCTATTCGAGCTGGTATACCTTTTTCTAAAAATGTTGTTGCAATTTTTTCATCAAAAGCAGCTAGCGAACCTCTGAAGGGCCAAGCAGGGCCTATTATAACCAAATTGTTTACCATCCTATTTTTTCTGCTATTAAATAGTGGTTTCTGTCAGGTGCATTTCTATTAATTAATTCAGCAATAAATCCAGCAAGGAATAATTGTACACCTACAATCATAGCAGTTAAAGCAATGTAAAAAGCTGGTTTATTGGTAATACTCGTTTCAGGTTGCAGGAATTTAGCTACACTGATATAACCAACAGAAACAAATCCAACTAAGAAAAATAAAGTACCCACTAAACCAAAAAACTGCATGGGTTTTTTACCAAATTTTGAAAGGAACTGAATTGTCATTAAATCCAAAAAACCATTTACAAATCTTTCCCATCCAAATTTGGTTGTACCATACTTTCTAGCTTGATGAACTACCACTTTTTCTCCAATCTTTTTGAAACCAGCCCATTTTGCTAAAATGGGAATGTAGCGATGCATTTCTCCAAACACTTCAATACTCTTTACCACTTTTAATTGATAGGCTTTTATTCCACAATTAAAATCGTGTAATACAATTCCAGAACTTTGCCTAGCAACCGCGTTATAAATTTTAGAAGGAATATTCTTGGTAAATGTATTATCGTATCGTTTCTTTTTCCAACCACTCACTAAATGATATCCATCTACCGTAATCATTTTATAAAACTCAGGAATTTCGTCTGGTGAATCTTGTAAATCTGCATCCATGGTAACCACTATTTCACCTTGTGCTGCTTTGAACCCTTCATTCAATGCTGCAGACTTTCCATAATTTCTTTGAAATCGAATTGCCTTAAGAGCGGAAAAAGATCCTTTCATTTGCTCTATAACCTCCCAACTATTATCATCACTTCCATCATCCACCATAATCACTTCATAGGAGTAATGATTTGATTGCATAACACGATCAATCCAAGCCATTAATTCTGGCAATGATTCAGATTCGTTAAATAAGGGTATGACAACAGAAATTTGCATTGATAATTATTGAGCTGCGTTATTTTCAAACGGGTTAGGGTTCTTCTTAGCTACACCTGCACCAATAGCTGCACCAATAGCGCCTAATACACCAGTGCCAATAATGGCACCTCCAATAGCAAATGGTAAGAAGAATTTCTTTGTCATCGTAACAGCTTGTTCAATCATTTCATCTGTCATTTGAGGATTTTTTTCCATTTGCTTTCTAGTCATGTCAACGATTTTATCCACCATATCAGGGAACAATACTTTTGTAGATAAAACGGTAAATATGACAGTAATAACTATTACCACTGCAGTGGTCTTAAATCCATGTGCAAATACATTGCCAAATGTTACATTGTTGTTATTCTGATTAGCATATAAAATAGCGCCGTATATTAAGCCACCTAAAAAGATTGCATAGTTGATCCAGCTCAACCATGACATTTCATATAAATTAAAAACATAAACGATCACGCTAAAAACAATTGAAATAGCGCTTAAAATAGCACCTTTCACTATATGACTTGTTACTGTACTTTCCATTTTTTTATTTTTATGAATTAATATGTAATGTATTTTTTACTACTGTACCAATAATTTTGCCCTTTAATGTAAGATCCCAGAAAGGAGAGTTCGCAGATTTACTTGCTGAATCTGATTTACTCATATTGGTAGATTCATTTACATTGAATAATGTTAGTTCTGCATTTGTTCCTTCTACAATATTGGCAGTAGGTAAATTGAATATTTGTCTTGCGTTATTAGAAAACAGTGCGGCAATTTTTTCTTCAGTTAAGGAAGGTAGCTTTTCTAATACAGCACTAAAACTTGTTTCGATACTAGCAATACCAGCTTTTGCATTTTCAAATTCAATAGTTTTTCCATCCCAATCTTGCGGAAGGTGATGTGAACTAATACAATCTACGGTACCAAGTTCTATTGCTTTTAAAATCGCTTCCTGATCTTTCTTTCTTCTTAGTGGAGGAAATACTTTTAATAAAGTGTTGTATTCTTTTAAATCTTCTTCAGTAAAGAATAGGTGATAAGGTGTTACGCTACATGTAATTTGAAGCCCCTCTTTCTTTGCTTCTGCAATCATCGCCAAGCCTTTAGCTGTAGAAACTCCGGTTATGTGTAATTTGGATTGCGTATATCTAACTAATTCTATATCTCTTGAAATAATCAATTCCTCTGCAATAGATGGGATACCTGGTAATCCTAATTGGGTTGATAAAACGCCTTCATTCATTAAACCTATGCTTCCAAGACTTTTGTCAATGGGCATTTGAATCACTACACCGTCAAACGCTTTTACATATTGTAAAGCTTTTAAAAATAATAGGGTAGATTGAACTGGGTATAATCCGTCACTAAATGCAACTGCACCATTATTATACATGTCAATCATTTCTGCTAAATCCCTGCCTTCTGTTTTTTTGGATAAAGCACCAATGGGGTATACATGAATTGGTAGATGATTGCTTTGTTGTTTTGTATAATTTACTTGAGATTTATTATCAGTAATGGGTTGTGTATTGGGGATATTGAAAACGGATGTAAAACCACCTTTCTGAGCAGCTGCTGCACCCGAAGCCAAAGTTTCTCTATTTTCCATACCTGGGTCACAGAAATGAACAAAAGGATCTACCCAACCTGGTGAAACTACTGTACCTGCTTTTTCAAAGACAAAATCGGTTTTTCCTTCAAAACGGTCTGTAATGGAAACAATTTGCTGATCCTTAATGAGAATATCTTTAACCTTGTTGTGAAACGGAGATGCCGGATCGGCTATCTTGACTTGTCTTAGAAGAATGGACATTAGGTCAATAAATTTGAAGTAAAGATAGCTTGTTTTTTTCTATTTGAGACTATATTT
>CANHUW010000166.1 GCA_947463975.1 Bacteroidota bacterium | reverse complement strand
TTGATAAGAAAGGCAAAAGGAATCCAACTGCCTGGATTTCAACAAATCAATCTATACCAAATCATTCAATTCTTATCCAAGCAATTAAATACACTGGGTTTATACGATCGAGCTTCTGCCATTTCTTTTAATTTAATTATGGCTTTGCCAGCGGGTTTGTTGTTTTTATTTTCTATCATCCCCTATTTCCCTAAAACCCTCAAAGCAAAAAAACAGATTTTATCTATCTTCAAAGATATCTCACCCAACTCAAGTACTTATAGGTTCATCTCAGAAATCATCAACGACTTACTCAGTAAACATGTTGGTATTTTCTCTTTTGGTTTTATCTTATTACTTTTTTATGCTTCTAATGCCATGACAGGCATCATTAGAAGTTTTGATAAATCCATTATGCAAAACAGGCCTTTCTTTTTACACCAAAGAATGCGTGCATTAAGGTTAACGCTTATACTCTTCTTATTGGTTTTTGCAAGTTTGATTGTTTTAATTGGACAAGATCAATTAGCCATCTTATTAAGAGAAGTATTTGAAATCAAGAAAAAAACGATTGTGCCTTATTGGAATACCCTTAGATGGGTGGTAATTATTTTGCTTTTATTTTATGGAAATGCTTTTATTTATAAATATGCACCCCATATTAAAGAAAAATGGCCACTATTATCCCCAGGATCAATCCTATCTACTTTTCTAATGTTGGCCACCACCCTAGGATTCTCTTATTGGGTAAATAACTTTAGTGCATACAATAAAGTATATGGCTCCATTGGAACTGTATTGATAGTGATGACATTGATTTACATCAATGCCCTTATTCTACTCATTGGATTCGAATTAAATGTAAGTATCGAGGTACTTAGAAAAGAACAAGACCAAGAAGACTACTTTAATTAAAAAAAGAGTCTCCTTAAGGGGACTCTTTTTTTAATTACTTTTTACAAGATTATTTATTTGCCATATCAGGAATCTCCGCAACTTTATAAGCACCCGCATCCAATTTAGCCTTTGTTTCGCTAAATGCTTTTAAAGTTAAATCAATCTCCTCCTGCGTATGCAATGCTGTTGGAATTAATCTATAAATAATATGCCCTTTTGGAATGACTGGATACACCACAATTGAACAGAAAATTTTATAGTTTTCTCTTATGTCCATTACCATAGCAGTAGCTTCTTCTACGCCACCTTTCATATAAATAGGTGTGACTACTGAATCTGTTTTACCAATATCAAACCCTTTTTCTTTTAACCCATTTTGAAGTGCTAATGCATTCTTCCATAAATTATCTTTTAATTCAGGCTTTGATCTTAATAATTCTAAACGCTTTAAGTTACCTACCACATATGGCATGGGCAAACTCTTAGCAAATATTTGAGAGCGAATATTATATCGGATATAATCAATAATCGTTCTTGGCCCTGCCATAAATGCTCCAATAGATGCCATACTCTTTGCGAAAGTAGAGAAGTATAAATCAATCTCGTCTTGACAACCCTGTTCTTCACCAGCACCGGCACCTGTTTTACCTAAAGTGCCAAAACCATGTGCATCGTCCACTAATAAACGAAAAGGTACTTTCTTTTTAAGCGCAGCAATCTCTTTCAACCTTCCTTGATCCCCTGCCATACCAAATACGCCTTCTGTAATCACCAAAACACCCCCTGATTGTTGTTTATCCACTAAAGCCTGCGCTCTTAATAATTGTTTTTCGCAATCTTCTACATCGTTATGCTTAAAAACAAAACGATGCCCAGGAATCATTCTTAATGCATCAATGATACATGCATGACACTCTGCGTCATACACTACCACATCATGTCTGCCACAGATTGCATCAATAGCACTCATGATACCTTGGTAACCATAATTCATTAAAATGGAGTCTTCTTTATGAACAAACTCAGCCAATTCTCTTTCTAATTGTTCATGCAAATCACTGTTACCACTCATCATTCTTGCACCCATAGGAAGTGCTAATCCATATTGTGCACTTGCATCAGCATCTGCCTTACGCACTTCAGGATGGTTGGCTAAACCTAAATAATTATTTAAGCTCCAAACAATCATTTCTTGTCCTCTAAATTTCATTTTAGAGCCTACTTCTCCTTCTAATTTAGGGAATGCAAAATAGCCATGTGCTCTTTCACGATGTTGACCAATAGGGCCGTAATTCTTGATTAACCTTTCAAATATATCTGCCATAAAGTATTCATTATTCATGCAAATTTAATCAATTTTTGGCTTTTTGGACTTAATAAATAGGTGTAATTTGCACAAGCAATAAACATTCAAACAATGAAATTCACCACCGTCCTATTGTGCACCATATTTGGCTTAAGTGCCAATGCGCAAAATCCAGAAAAGTCTTCCAATTCCTCTAAACCCAAATTGGTAGTGGGCATCATGGTGGATCAAATGAGATGGGACTATATCAATAAATATAAAGCACATTTTAGTACACCTAATGGTTTTTTAAGAATGGTGAACGAAGGCGCTACATGTGATTTTACCATGATTCCTTACACACCTACCGTAACTGCTGTAGGTCATGCATCCGTTTATACTGGTTCTGTTCCTGCATTAAATGGCATTTCTGGAAACAATTGGTTTGACAATTTTACTCAAAAAAATGTGTACTGTGTAGAAGATCATACAGTGAATTCAGTAGGTATTGAAAATAGTGCTGCAGGCAAAATGAGCCCAGCAAATCTTTGGACAACTACCATTGGTGATGAACTTAAAATGGCTACTAATTTCAAAAGCAAGGTGATTGGTTTATCTATCAAAGATAGAGGCGCCATTTTACCAGCTGGTCATAGTGCAGATGGAGCGTTTTGGTATGATTCAAAAACGGGTCATTTTATCAGCTCTACCTATTATTCAAAGCAATTGCCTTCCTGGGTAAACAATTATAACAATCAACATCGTGTGGATAGCTTATACGCAAAAGGTTGGAACCTTAGTTTACCTAAATCTGTATATGAGGCAAATTGCGATCAAGATGCAAACGAGTACGAATCCTCTCCATTAGGCAAAGAACAAAAAGCATTTCCTTATAGTTTATCTCAATTTATTGGTAAAGATTATGGGAAGATTTCCAGCACGCCACATGGCAATACCATTTTAGCTGAATTAGCAGAGCAAGCAATTATCAACGAAAAAATGGGACAGGACGATATTACAGATTTATTAGCAGTAAGTTTCTCTTCTCCAGATTATATTGGCCACAGCTTTGGTC
>CANHUW010000165.1 GCA_947463975.1 Bacteroidota bacterium | reverse complement strand
TTTATCTATACTTTCATTAATCATCATTAAATCAGCAGCAAGCCCTTCATTGAATATTTCAAAATTAATCTTACCAGCTATTGGGCTTTTCTTTGCAGTGATAGGTTGGACCATGCCAAAAATTGGTCAAAACTATTTTGCTGGATTTAAATTACCATGGACCCTAGAAAATGTAGACAATTGGAATGAAACACATAAAGTTGCAGGTAAATTATGGTTGTATGGTGGTTTTTTTCAAGTCATCACATCACTTGTATTTTCAGATATCTTAGCTTTTGTATGCTTTATGGGTACTACATTATTGATGGTCATTGTTCCAACAATTTTTTCTTATAGAATGTTCAAAAGAGGCAATATCATTCAGTAATACACAAAAAACTATTTGGTGCAAGCTATAGGATAATGAATGAAGACATTAAAAAAATATTAGATCAAAAAGTAAAGCAATACAATCAAAAAAGCTTTATACCCAATGATCCTATTTGCATACCACATTTATTTCAAAAGCAGCAAGATATAGAAATTGCTGCTTTTTTTGCTGCCATTTTTGCCTGGGGAAATAGAACTACGATTATTAATAAAGCGACAGAGCTGATGCAGAAAATGGATCAAGCACCATATGCATTTTGCCTCCACCACCAGCCCAAGGATTTGAAAAAACTATTTGGATTCAAGCATCGAACATTTAATGATACAGACCTATTGTATTGTGTTGCATTTTTAAAAGCACACTACCAACAAAATGATAGTTTGGAGTCTGCTTTTTTCTTTCATCATACTGATGGAAAAAAGATTAATAATATTACGGACGCATTGATACATTTCCAGCAATACTTTATGAGCTTGGAAGATGCTCCCCAAAGAACCAAAAAACATATTTCTAGTCCAGCTGCAGGTTCCACTTGTAAGAGACTGAATATGTTTTTAAGATGGATGGTGAGAAAAGACCAAGCCGGAGTAGATTTTGGCATTTGGACTGCCGTCAAGCCCAGTCAATTAATTATTCCAATAGATGTACATGTAGCCAGAATAGCAAGAACCTTAGGTATTTTAACTAGGCCTCAAACTGATTGGCAGGCTGCATTGGAATTAACCAATTATTGCAGAACTTTAGATAACAAAGATCCCGTAAAATATGATTATGCCTTATTTAGCTTAGGGGTCATTGAAAAAATGATATAAATGGAATTAACCATTCAAGCTTTAGAAAAATTAGCACCCGAAGATTTAGCCATTGCAATTAATGAACTCATTAAAAATGATTTTTCTAAGCTGGTGCAATTATTGTATCGTATAGATGTATCAGAAGCCAAGCTTAAATATATATTACAAGCACACCCCAATGAAGATGCCGGAAAACTGATTGCAGCGGTAGTGATAGAAAGATTAGCTGCTACTAAGAAAGCAAGAGAAATGTTCTCTACTCCAAAAGAGGATCATTCGATAGATCAAGAAGAAAGATTATAGCCGTAACATTTTTATAAATCTCCTAATTGAGGTCTCATTACAATATCTTCCACCACGGCTTGTGAACTTAATTGACTAGCCGCATAAATCATATCAGCAATATCATTCGCTTCCATGATTCTTTTTGGATCCACTCCAGAGCCTTTCCAACTATTGGTATACACAGCACCTGGACAAACTGCAGTCACTTTAATCCCCTTGTCTTTTAGTTCTAATCTTAAATTTTTAGAAAAACCTAGTAAAGCGAATTTGCTTATACTATAGGAACCTCCATTTTCATAAGCGTCCAAAGAAGCAATGGAACAAATATTAAAAATATGCCCCTTCCCTTTTTTTAACATAGAAGGTAATAAATCTTTAGTCGTATAATATGCAGATAATAAATTCGCATTTAATTGAGCTTCCAAAGTACCAGAAGCTTCTTCAGCAATTTTACCAGGCAAGAAATAACCAGCATTATTCACTAAAATATCGGGTTGAGTATGCAACAAACACCATTCAGTAAAACAATGCACCTGACCTTCAATAGACAAATCAGCATGAATACCTTCGACAGTAACATTAGGATATAATTGTTTTAATTCATCTACTGCATTTATTAAATCAGTAGCAGTTTTGCTGGTTAAGAAAAGATGGTGGCCATGTGCTGCAAACTTTTTGGCAATGGCAAAACCAATTCCTTTTGATGCTCCTGTTATTACAATATTCATATAAATACAATACTAATATTGAATAAAGATAGGCGCATTATTGTAAATTCGCTACATATACAGTTAGAAATGAAATATAAAGACCTGTTTTTTGATTTAGATCATACCATTTGGGATTTTGAGTTAAACTCTAAAGAAACCCTATTGGATCTTCACCATAAATACCAATTAGAAGAAAAAGGGATCACTCATTTTGATGAATTTTATTCAAAATATAGCGAGCACAATCATCGTCTTTGGGACAGATATACGAAGGGATTTATCAAACAAGAAGAACTAAGATGGAAGCGTATCTATTTGAGTTTATTGGATTATAAGATTGCAGATGAAAAACTATCCAAAGAAATGTCACATGATTATTTAGACATCCTACCGGATAAAACCAATTTATTTCCCTATACGCATGAAATTTTAGAATACCTGCAAAATAAGGGATACAAAATGCATTTGATCACCAATGGTTTTCAAGCAGTCCAGTTTAAGAAGATCAACAATTCAGATTTAGCGAAGTACTTTATAGAAGTAATCACTTCAGAAGCGAGTAATAGTTTAAAACCACATAGAGAGATCTTTGAATTTGCATTAAATGCCTCCAATGCAGAAGTTGCCACTAGTTTAATGATTGGAGACAATGAATCTGCCGATATACAAGGTGGAATCAATATTGGAATGGATACTGTGTTTGTAAATCACTTAGAAGTAGTGCCTACTATTCCAGCAACTTATACGATTACACATTTAAAAGAATTGGAAAACTTTCTGTAATTACCACTTTGCTAAAACAGAAACACCGCCTTGAACCACATCTCCGATTTTACATTGAATATGGGCACTTACTGGCAATAACAAATCTACTCTACTACCAAATTTAATAAAGCCATATTCATCACATTGTTGGTAAGAAGTACCAACACCTGCGTAGTTACAAATTCTTCTAGCTAAAGCACCAGCGATTTGCTTACACAAGATGCTACCCTTTTCATTTTCTACTACTACAGACCATCTTTCATTATCAGTAGAAGATTTAGGATGCCATGCTACCAAGTATTTACCAGGATGGTATTGATTATAAATAATATTTCCTGC
>CANHUW010000164.1 GCA_947463975.1 Bacteroidota bacterium | reverse complement strand
TTTGGAATCCCTTAATGACCCATTTAAAAAAACAAAACCCTGCTTTAATCAATATGGCTGAGCAGGCAGAATGGAGAGATTATGGTTTAGAATATTTTAAAAAAGCTGGTGTGGACAGAATGTTTGGGTTTGGTTTACAACAGGCAATTATATCATTTGACAAACAAAATTTAATTCGAAACGCTGATTCTATTTTAGCCAATTGTCCTAAAGGGAAGGAACAAATTATATTTATTGAAAATCATGATATAGATAGATTTGCATCTATCGAACCTAATAAGGATAAACAAAAACTTGCTGCTTCCTTAATGTTACTGATTGGTGGGATGCCATCGATATATTATGGACAAGAAATCGGGATGTTGGGTAAAAACGGTAATTGGGGTACTACCGATGGCAATGATATACCAAGAAGAACCGCCTTTAAATGGAACACATCTTATGCAGAAAAAGGAATGGCTACTTGGTATAGAAATGTAAATGCTGCTTGGAATAATGATAACTTAAAAGTGAATGATGCTATTTCATTAGCAGAGCAAATAAACGATAGTGGCTCTTTGTTTAACTATTATAAAAAAATGTTGCAGTTAAGGCAATCTAATGCTGCATTGTCAGTAGGTAATTATGAAAATTTGCCAAACAATAACAGTAAAGTATATAGTTTCAATAGAACGTATAATGGCCAAAAAGTAATTGTTGTGGCGAATCTTTCGAATGAAACACAAGTTGCAGCTTTAGAAACATTCAATTCCAAAACGGTTACATTATTTGGAAATGTAAATTTCACCAATAATAATGTTCAGCTAAATCCTTATGAGGTGTTGGTGTTTGAATTAAAATAAAATGGGCCTTAAATGTTTAATTCCTTAATCCTTTAAAAACATTCAAATCCCCTGATTATTTCATTGTTTTAACAATAGTTGCAACACGCTTTCCTAATCTAAAGCCTTTTTGTAAAAATATTGTATCTAATTTTTCAGTTTTGAAAACACTTTCATTGGTAATAGCTGATGCTCCAAATGCCGATGTCCAGTCTTCTCCACCTACTACAATCATTCCAAAAATCAACATAGAATGCAATAGGTTCACCTGTGCAAGCTCTTCCCCAGCAGATATGCCTCCGGCTGTTACAAATGCGGCACCTATTTTATCTTTTAAAGGGTTGCCCTCAAATGGCCATTCACTTATAAATTTAATCACTTCTGGTGCAAGGTTCGCATTATAAACCGGGCTGCCAATAATGATGGCATCTGCATCTAATAAATCTTTTGTTGTAGTTTGTTGAATACTTTTAATTTTTACCTGAACACCTGGTACAGATGAAGATCCTTTTGCAACTTCTTCAGCTAAGGATTGCGTATGA
This sequence comes from Bacteroidota bacterium, assembly GCA_947463975.1. Classification (GTDB taxonomy): domain Bacteria; phylum Bacteroidota; class Bacteroidia; order Chitinophagales; family Chitinophagaceae; genus Sediminibacterium. The sequence continues at coordinate 1,901 of CANHUW010000164.1, read as the reverse complement.
GCTGTTTTACTATGATAGGCAATAAGTATATTTTTTGTCTTTACCTGCCCGTAACTAAACTGACCGAAAAAAAGTATAAAAAAGAGTAGATAAAGTTTCATTTTAATATTCAAATTTTTTAGAATACAAAAGTATTCATTTTCTTTAACCACTTAATTTTAATGCCAATTTTTCTCTTCGAAAACATACTATTCATTATATTGTAATATGATTAAATTTTTCTTTACCTTATTCCTAATGGGCTTCTTTGCTTTATCTCTCAAAGCCAAACCAGGCAATCAATTTGTGGCTCAAACTCATGACACAAACGTCTTAATTGTTCCAATTGGCGGAAATACATGGACCATCAATGGAGGGAGTGTACATAATAAAGGTTTAACCGATTGGACAGCTACTGCAACCAAAATACATACCTATGTTTATCTAACTAAATGTGGCACACTTCATCTCTCTCTTCATATGAACCCTGGAGGCAAAAACAAATTAAAGATTACTGTTCAAGGTATTTCCAAAGAAGTGATTGTTGAGGGTGTATTAGAAAAAGAATATTATGTTGGTAAATGGGAGCATGTTGAGCAAGGATATGTAATGCTAGAGATGCAAGGTGTTACAAGGTCTGCCGCTAGTTTTGGAACAGTCACTTCATTCGGTATCAGTGGCACATCAATCAATAGTGAGACCACATTTGTGAAAGATAACAATGAAAATTATTTTTACTGGGGAAGAAGAGGACCATCCGTTCATTTGAAATATACATTACCATCTTATGATATTACTGAATTTTACAGTGAGATAAAGGTACCTAAGGGGAATGATATCATTGGTTCTTACTTTATGGCCAATGGTTTTGCAGAAGGATATTTTGGCTTTCAAGTAAATTCATTAACAGAACGAAGAATACTATTTTCAGTATGGAGCCCTTATGCCACCGATAACCCGGCCAGTATTCCATCTGAATTTAAAATCACCCTACTCAAAAAAGGCAATCATGTTCATGCAGGAGAATTTGGCAATGAAGGCGCGGGCGGACAGAGCTATCTTGTATATCCATGGAAAGCAGGAATGACTTATCAGTTTTTGTTACGCGGTCAACCACAGTCTGATAATTCAACCATCTACACTGCTTATTTTTTTGCACCAGAAGAAAACAAATGGCTGCTCATAGCAAGTTTCAAAAGACCGAAGACCAATACCTATCTTAAAAATCTCCATTCCTTTTTGGAGAACTTTATTACAGAGACGGGTGACCAGACCAGAATGGCGATCTATGGTAATCCATGGGTAAGAGATACCAATGGAGTATGGACTTCTATAACTTCAGCAAGATTCACTGCTGATCAAACTGCAAGAAAGCGTTTTAGATTGGACTATGCAGGTGGAGTAAAAGGGAATGCTTTTTATTTAAAAAACTGTGGGTTCTTTTTTCCATCCATAACCATTGGCAGCCAGTTTAATATTGATAAACCAAAAACACCACCAGTTATTGATTTTGAACAATTACCTTGATTTATTGGTTAGATATTTTTTACATGTTTAGCTGGTACACCAGCAACAATAGTATTACTAGGAACATCTTTTGTAACAACTGATCCTGCCGCTACAATTGCATTTTCTCCAATGGTAATACCAGGCAAAATCGTTGCAGCTGCGCCAATCCAGGCATTTCTTTTAATTACTATTGGCTGACATAGTAAAGATTTTCTTTTACTAGGATCTGTCGGGTGGTTTTCTGTAATCAAATTTACTTTTGGACCAATTAATACGTCGTCTTCAATCGTAATTCCACCTAAGTCCAAAAAAGAACAGGCATGGTTGATAAACACATTTTTACCAATTGTTGTATGCTTTCCAAAATTGATATAAAATGGAACAAAAATACCTGTTGATTCATCAATTGAGCT
>CANHUW010000163.1 GCA_947463975.1 Bacteroidota bacterium | reverse complement strand
TCTTTTTGCCTTAAAAATGGATAAATTCTTGTTTCTTTGTAGCCTATGAGTCAGCATGCAAATTATTCCATTAAAGTAGATCAGTTTGAAGGCCCTTTTGATCTATTGTTGTTTTTTATTGAGCGCGATGAAATGGATATTTACAATATTCAGATTACTAAAATCATTAAAGACTTTTTAGATTTTATACATCAGCAAGAGAAGTTGAATATTGAACTAAGTAGTGAGTTTATTTTATTTGTCTCTACTTTAATGCGCATAAAGGCAAAATTATTATTACCAAGAAAAGAAATAGATGCTGCCGGAAATGAGATTGATCCAAGACAAGAATTGATTGATAAAATTTTAGAGTACAAACGTTACAAGGAAGCCGCAACTCAAATGGCTGATTTGGAGCAATTGAGAATGTTGATGGTGAAGAGAGGAAATATCCAACATGAAATGTCTTTGGTGGGCGAAGAAGCAGCGGAGGGTACAGAATTGCAAACGGTTACTTTATTCAAATTGATGAAATCATTTGAAAAAGTAATGACTCGCTTACAAGAAAGACAATCAGAGAAGCCAGTTCATACGGTAGTTAGATATAACTATACCATGGAGGGTAGCAGAGACTATGTATTAGATCAGGTACAAAAGGGTAAAACAGTTGCTTTCGAAAAAGTATTTGATATCTGTCAAGACAGAGTACATGCATTATTCTTATTCTTATCTATACTAGAATTAGCGCAACAAAAATACATGAAGTTGTTAGTAGGGGAAGGTCGCAATAACTTTATCATTGAGTGGAATGAAAACAGAGAAGAAGATTTAGAACCAGGCCATGTAGACACCTTTGATTCTTATGAAACTAAAATGGATTTAGATGCATTTAAAGATGACGAGCATACTGTAAGTGGCGAAGGTGATTTTGATCCAAGCTTAAACTAAGCAAATTCTTTTTGACCTAATAAAGCTTTTACTGCATCTGCTATTGCTTGCGCATCATAATGGCATTCTTGGTGTAATTCTTTCAAGCTTCCATGCTCTACTATCGTGTCAGGAATACCCAATATAATTACTTGACTCTTATAGCCATGTTCGTTCATGAATTCTAAGATAGCTGAACCGAATCCACCCACTACAGTAGCATCTTCTACAGTTACAATTTTTGAATAGTTTTTGAAAACCTCGTGTAATAATGCTTCGTCTAATGGTTTCACAAAACGAATATCATAATGTGCTGGATCCAAACCTTCTGCTCTTAAATTTCTAATAGCAGTTTGAGCAAAATTTCCTGGATGACCAAAACTTAAAATGGCAACATCCTTTCCGTCTTTTAATTTACGTCCTTTGCCAATCTCAATTCGCTCCATTGGTTTTCTCCAATCTACTTGAACACCTTCACCTCTAGGGTATCTTAATACCACAGGCAAATTCGTTTCTGCCAACTGCGCGGTGTACATTAAATTACGCAACTCAGATTCATTCATAGGAGCGGCGACAATCATATTAGGAATACATCTAAAGAAAGCAATATCATAACAACCATGATGCGTTGGTCCATCTTCTCCCACTAAGCCAGCACGGTCTAAACAAAATACAACCGGCAATTTTTGCAAAGCAACATCATGTATGACCTGATCATATGCGCGTTGCATAAATGAAGAATAAATATTACAAAACACTTTTAAACCTTGTGTTGCTAAACCAGCACTTAAAGTAACAGCATGTTGTTCGCAAATGCCCACATCGAATGCTCTATGTGGCATAGCATCCATCATAAATTTCAATGAAGAGCCACTAGGCATAGCGGGCGTTACGCCCATGATTGTTGGGTTTACTTCTGCCAATTCTAATATGGTATGGCCAAATACATCTTGGTATTTAGGAGGCTGAGGTGCTTCTATTTTTTTCTTAATAATCTCACCAGTATGTTTATCAAATAAACCTGGTGCATGCCATTTGGTTTGGTCTTTTTCAGCTAATGCATAACCTTTTCCCTTAACAGTAGAGATATGCAAAATTTTTGGCCCTGAAATTTCTTTCAAATCTTTTAAAGTATCCACAAGTTTGGTAATATTATGACCATCTATTGGACCAAAATATCTTAACCCTAAGGCTTCAAATAAATTACTACTCTTGGAAACCATTCCTTTTAATCCAGCCTCCACTTTAGATGCCGTCTCTCTTGTGAATGTTTTACCAATAGGCAATTTGCCCATGAGTTCCCAAAGTTCATCTCTAAACTTATTGTATGTTGGAGAAGTACTAATATCTGTTAAGTATTCTTTTAGAGCACCCACATTTGGATCGATGCTCATACAGTTATCATTTAAAATAATCAATACATCACTATCCGCAACACCTGCATGGTTCATTGCTTCAAATGCCATACCCGCTGTCATAGAACCATCTCCAATGATAGCAACTGATTTTCTATTTTCTCCCTTGTATTTAGCAGCCATGGACATGCCTAATGCCGCAGAAATGGAGGTAGAGGAGTGACCAACACCGAAGGTATCGTACTCGCTTTCGCTTCTTTTAGGAAAGCCACTTAAACCCTTATATTTTCTATTGGTACTGAATTGATCCCTTCTACCTGTTAAAATTTTATGACCGTATGCTTGGTGACCTACGTCCCAAACCAATTGGTCATAGGGAGTATTATATACATAATGTAAGGCAACGCTTAATTCAACTACGCCCAAACTAGATGCAAAATGGCCTCCATGCACACTCACAACATCAATGATGTATTGACGAAGTTCGTCGCAAACCTGGTGCAATTTTTCTCTGGAAACCTTTTTTAGGTCTTCAGGACTATTGATATTTTTTAATAATGGGCCGGCCTCAAAATGCATTCAAAAGAATTGTAATGTAAAAGTAAGTTAATAACACTAAAAAAGCATAAAAGTTTAGTCCTTTAGAGGCATTTACCGAATAGCCAATCATTTTACCCCTCATCCTAAATTTGAGCTATTTTGCCCTTGATTTTGGTAAATTTGGATAGATGTTTAAAAACAAATCATATTACTGGGCTTGTCAGATTGGCGGATGGTTAAGCTATGCCTTGACCATTTTGTTTTTCTCTTATTTTTTACAAAGAGAGTTAAATGCTTTGTTTCTAGAAAGAATCTTATTGGGAATAAGCTTAGGGGTATTGGTCTCACACTTACTCAGAAAAGCACTTATTAAAATCAATTTAAGACCTCCCACCTCTTCTAATCAATGGTGGAAGATTTTATTGCTTATTTTATTTTTTGCATGTTTATATAGTTTTTTAAATAG
>CANHUW010000162.1 GCA_947463975.1 Bacteroidota bacterium | reverse complement strand
TATTTAATTGTTTAGCTACTTTTTCAGTAGGCATCAAAGCTACTACTTTCTTCATTTCTTTGGCAATTTCTTCATTACAAAGATTCCCAATACTGCCTTCATGAACATGCGCAATTTGAGTTGAATAGGTAAATTTACCCGCCTCAATATCTAATCCCACTTTTTTATAAGCATCTCTAAATGGCATACCACCTACAACTAGCTTATTCACTTCTTCCACACTAAACAAATATTGGTATTTAGCATCTTCCAATAAATCTTTTTTTACCTCCAGATGTTGGATCATCAAAGAAGCCATATCCATACATGATCTCAATTGAATGAATGCAGGAAATAAATGCTCTTTTAATAATTGTAGATCTCTGTGATAGCCAGAAGGTAAATTGGTTGTCATCATCATTATCTCATTAGGCAAAGCTTTAATTCTATTGCAATGAGCTCTAATTAATTCAAATACATCTGGATTTTTTTTATGAGGCATGATACTAGAACCAGTGGTTAATTCTTCAGGGAAACTAATAAAGCCAAAATTTTGATTCAAAAACAAACAGGCATCCATGCTCAATCTTGCTAAAGTATCTGCTATATTGGCCATAGCACTTGCAGTAATTCTTTCTGCCTTTCCTCTTCCCATTTGAGCATACACTACATTATAATTAAGCGTCTCGAAACCTAATAATTCAGAAGTTCTGGTTCTATTGATAGGGAATGACGAGCCATATCCGGCAGCAGATCCTAAAGGATTTTTATTCACTACCGTAAAAGCAGCTTGCAACATGGTCATATCATCCACTAAACTTTCCGCGTAAGCACCTAACCATAAACCAAAGGAAGAGGGCATCGCTAATTGTAAATGCGTATAGCCAGGTAGTAAATCATTTTTATGTGCTTCACTCTTTGCTTGTAATAGATCAAAGAAGGATTGAACAGATTTACTTAATGCAATGATTTCTGCTCTTAAAAATAATTTTAAATCCACTAAAACCTGATCATTTCTGCTTCTTGCACTATGAATCTTTTTACCAATATCTCCTAATTTCTGTATCAATAAAATCTCCACTTGAGAATGAATATCTTCTACACCTTCCTCTAATTTAAATTCCCCTTTCTCAATAGTTTCATAAATTTCAATTAAAGCTTTTTTTAATTGCAATTGCTCATCGGCTGTCAATAAACCTACTTCAGACAACATAGTGGTATGTGCAATAGAACCTAATACATCAAAAGGGGCAAGGTATAAATCCATTACCTGATCGTTCCCAATCGTAAATGATTCTACAGATGTAGCTACTTTACTGTTTTTCTGCCAAAGCTTACTCATGATGTAAAAATAGTTGAAAGTAATTGTATATAAGTTAAAACTCCTTCTTCAATCTCTTCAATTAAAATGAACTCGTCTGCCGAATGGCTTCTTGCCGAATCACCTGGGCCCATTTTTAAGGTTGGGAATGACATCAATGCTTTGTCTGAAGTGGTCACTGAACCAAAATAGCCCTTACCCATACTTACACCCGCTTTTACTAAAACATGATCTAATGCAATAGAAGAAGGCCTTAATCTTAAACTTCTTGGTTGAACAGATGATTGAACATTTGAAGTTATTGTCGCCAAAACCTCTTCGAAAGAATATAATTCATTCACACGCACATCCACCAACATCTTACAAGAGGACGGAACTATATTATGCGTTTTATTGTCCGTTTCAATCACGGTTACAGTCATCTTTACAGCACCTAATAATGGAGAAACTTTTTCAAATTGATAATTTCTAAACCACTCAATATCTTCTACTAATTTATACAAAGCATTCTCCCCTTCTTCTCTTGCAGCATGTCCCGCTACTCCAGTGGCTTCCACATCTAATACCATCAAGCCGCGTTCAGCAATAGCCATTTCAAGTAGGGTTGGTTCTCCCACAATGCCAAAATCAATGGCTGGTATATGCTTCAATGCTAGTTCAACACCATTCAATCCGGAAATTTCTTCTTCTGCAGAAGCCAATAAAACTAAATTAAATGGAAGCTGCTCGGTTGTATGAAAATATAAAAAACAAGCCATCAAACTTACTAAAGATCCACCCGCATCATTCGATCCTAGTCCAAACAATTTACCTTCTTTTTCAATAGGAGAAAAAGGATCAAGTGTGTAGCTTTTGTTTGGCTTAACCGTGTCATGGTGTGAATTTAATAATATAGAGGGTTTTGACTTGTCAAAATGTACATTAGTCGCCCAGATATTATTTTGAACACGATTGGTTTTTACACCATGTTGAATTAAAAATTGTTCAATGATATTTGCAGTAGCATTTTCTTCCTTACTAAAAGAAGGTGTAGCTATTAATGCTTTTAAAAGTTGCTTAGCTTCATCTTGAAGCGACTGCACAAATTCTATATTTAATTGATGGGTCATGATTGAGTAATTGTTGTGCCTGCTTTTCCTTGAATTAATTCATTCATTACTTCTGCTTTTCCAATAATCACAGATTGCACCCCCTTCTCTAAAGCCAAAAATGCATTTTCTATCTTGGGAAGCATTCCTTCAAAAATCACATGCTCCTCTTTTAGATGTTGATACTTTTCTTTATTGATCTGCGGAATAACAGAGCTAGGATTATTTATATCTAATAATACCCCTTCTTTTTCAAAACCATAAATCAAATGAACTGCATACTTTGCAGACATTGCCGTAGCAATAGATTGTGCAATCGTATCAGCATTAGTATTCAATAATTGCCCATTACCATCATGTGTAATAGGTGCAATTACGATACTCGTATTTTGTTGTAATAAATGATTGATCATTGATACATTCACTTCATCTATATCACCTACAAAACCATAATCAACAGAAGCAGGTATTCTTTTATGCGCTTTGATTAAATTAGCATCAGCCCCAGTTAAACCCATCGCCTGTGTACCTAATGATTGTAATTGAGCAACGATATTTTTATTAATTAAACCCGCATACACCATGGTAACAATTTTCAAGGTTTCTGCATCGGTAATTCTCCTGCCCTCTACCATCTGCTGAGGTATATTTAAATCCATTGCCAATTGTGTAGCCATCTTACCTCCACCATGAACCAATATAGCTTTCCCCTGAATACTTGAAAAAGCCTTCAAGCATTGAGTTAATAAAACAGGATGGTCAATAATATTGCCTCCTATTTTAATCACATATAATAATTCAGTAGGTGTATTTGAGCTCATATTATTTTTTTTGTGCTTCCAAAATGGATGCTAAAACAGATTGTGCAGCCCAAACCCTATTAGAGGCTTGCTTAGTAACTAAGCTA
>CANHUW010000161.1 GCA_947463975.1 Bacteroidota bacterium | reverse complement strand
TACTAAACCTGGAATATCCTTAAATGCCATTTCAAAATAAGGGATAGTTGGAATAATAGCAGTGGTATACAATACATCATACACTGTTTCGTCACTAAATACTAACTGTAAAGCATTACATGGATATCCTGCGATGATGGATACTGAATCTGTATTTATTTTTTTCATCGTTACTAAAAGAGGTAAGTTTTTTTGAGGAAAGACTGTTTTTTGAAAAAACTTACTCTCACCAATTTCTTTTAATACAATGGCTGAATCTTCTTGAGAAGAGAATATAATGCTCTGTTGAAGTTTTGGAGTAACCAATGTTGTTTTACATTGATTGCCTTTTACCTGAACGGTTTTCTGACCTAAGGATTGCCAGGATTGATTTTGTAATTGTTCAATGTCGAATTGAACGCTACACTCGCCTACTACTTTAGTTTGCGCATTAGACGCAAATGCAACCAATAGGTATACAATTATGGGGGTAATTTTATACTTCATTTAAATAAAATAATAAGAGGCCTAAATAAAAGGCCTCTTAGGGGGTATTATTTTTTAGTTTTATCTTTTAACGCTTGTACTTTTTTCTGAGCATCCATCATTTGCTCGTATTTGGCTTGCCAATTGCTTTTCTTTTTGGGCGTTTTTCTCTTCACTTGTATTTCTGCCAATATTTTGTCGTGATTGATGATAAACTTCTGTATTACAAATTGTAATAATAATGTTACAATATTTGAAACAGTATAGTACCAAGTTAAGGCAGATGGTAAACTATTGAATATGAACAATAACATCACTGGGAAGATATACGGCATATATTTCAATGCTGGATTATCTTGTGTAGGTGTCATAGCCATATTGTATACAGACATAATTAAACTAGTAATTACAGCAGTTAGCGTAAACAAACTTATGTGATTTCCAAAACCCATTGGAATGGTAAATGGAAGTGTTGCAATCACATCATAACTAGATAAATCCTTACTCCATAAAAAAGCTTGGCCTCTCAATGCAATATTGGCATTAAAGAAACTATACAATGCAAAGAAGATAGGAATTTGTAACAAAGCTGGTATACAACCCCCTAAAGGATTCACTCCTGCTTCTCTAAATAATTTCATTTGCTCCATCGCAAAACCTTGTTGGTCATCACCAAACTTCTTCTTGACCTCATCCAATTCAGGCTTTAAGACTTTCATCTTAGCGCTACTTAAATAACTAGAATATGTTAAAGGAGAAGTAATCACTCTAATAAAAATGGTCAACAATAATACTACCCAACCATAATTACTTACAAAACCAGCAAAGAAATCAAAAACTGGGCCAATAATATATTTATTAATAGGTCTTACAAAAGAATATAAATCTCTACCCAAGTTCACAATCTTATCCATTTCTGGTGCTTGCGTCTTTAAGATATTCATATCATTTGGACCATAGTATAATGCTAAAGCTAATTCCGTTTTATTTCCGTCTAATTTAGTTTGCAATTGAGCTTGTAATGCAGCAAGTGAATTACTGCTATCGACTCTTCTCTGCCAATCAATTTTTCCACTAGCAAAATCAGACTTTGTTATTAAAGTGGTATTAAAAAACTGTTGAACCAAACCTACCCATTGAACTGGCTTTTCAAAAGTCCAGGTTGTTTTACTAGAAATATAGTCAAACTCTTTGCCTTCTGAAAAACAAATATTAGACATCTGACGCTCATAATTCAAGGTTCTTTCTTGCTTAAAAGAATGTGCTTCCCATAAAACATTCAATTGACGATTCGTCAATAATTGATCTGCGCCGTTCAATTGAATTTTCCAATCAATATTATATTGCTTAGGTGCTAAGCTGAATAAATGTGTGATGGTATTACCAGATGGTGTTGTTAATGTAAATGCTACTTTTTGAACACCATTTTCTGCTGGAAGTACTTGCGCACTCTGGAAATATAGTTGATTGATTTGTGCAGATTGATTAGCAGCAATATTAATTGGATAGTTCAAACTAGTACTATCCCCTAAAATAACTTGTTGCTTATTAGGGTTTACATAGTTCTTCAATAAAACATTAGCAACCTGACCACCTTTATTGGTTAAAGTAACTTTTACTACTTCGTTTTCGATTACCAATAATTGTTCTTTTACAGTATCCACTGCGGCAGTATCCGTCGCAGCAGTTTTTAAAGTACTGTCAACAATAGAAGCAGTTTTTAAAGCGGCAGCTTTATCGGCAGTCGCTTTCACCATGGCTACAGAATCGTCGTAATGTTTTTGATATGCTTGTAATTCGTTTTGTTGTTGATTGGTATACCAGAAATAAGCAAAGAACAACCCTGCTAATAATACAAACCCAATGATCGTATTTTTATCCGTATTCATTTAAAGTAATTTAACCGTTTTTGACGAGGTTCAAAGGTATTGCTTTTTTACAAATTACGGCTGTATTTCCCTCCTATCTGGTATAAGGCATTGGAAATTTGACCTAAACTACAATATTTAACTGCCTCCATCAAAATGGCAAAAATATTCTCATTGTTTATGGCTGCTTGCTGAAGTTGATTTAAGTAAGTTTTTGACTGATCTTTATTTCTTTTTTTGAAGGATGTTACATTCTTTATTTGAAGATTTTGCTCAAAATTGGACGATCTAAAAATAGCTTGCTGGTCGTTGGTTGTATTTTCTGTTATATTCAAAAATGAATTAACTCCAATAATGGGTATTTCTCCATTATGTTTTTTGGTTTCATAGGTAAGACTTTCTTCTTGAATTTTAGTTCTTTGATACATTCTTTCCATCGCACCCAATACCCCACCTCTTTGATTGATTCTATCAAATTCGGCCAAAACTGCTTCTTCAACTAAATCAGTTAATTCGGTAATTAAAAAACTTCCTTGTTGAAAATTCTCCACTTTAGTTGTACCTAATTCTTTATTAATAATTAATTGAATAGCCAAAGCTCTTCTAACACTTTCTTCTGTGGGTGTAGTAATTGCCTCATCATACGCATTGGTGTGCAAACTATTGCATTGATCATAAATAGCATACAAAGCTTGAAGCGTTGTTCTTATATCATTAAAATTAATTTCCTGAGCATGCAAACTTCTTCCGCTTGTTTGAATGTGATACTTTAATTTTTGAGATCGCACATTGGCATTATATTTATATTTTAATACCCTTGACCAAATTCTTCTAGCCACCCTTCCAATAACGGCATATTCAGGATCCATTCCATTACTAAAAAAGAAACTAAGGTTATGACAAAAATCATCCACTGCTATGCCTCTATTAATAAAATATTCAACATAGGTGAATCCATTAGCTAAGGTAAATGCCAATT
>CANHUW010000160.1 GCA_947463975.1 Bacteroidota bacterium | reverse complement strand
GTAGCAGGGTAATGATTAATACTGCACTAGTCTCTTTTGGAATGAGTGGAAAAGTTTTCCATGCCCCATTTATTTCTAGCAATCCAAACTTTAATCTAGTAGGATGCTGGGAGCGTTCAACTAAAAATATTGAAGCAGCCTACCCGGGCACAAAATCCTATGAGCGTTACGAAACATTGTTAGCAGATCCAATTGTTGACTTAGTTGTTGTCAATAGCCCAAATGATACCCATTTTACTTATGCAAAAAGTGCACTCCTTGCTGGCAAACATGTTGTAGTAGAAAAAGCATTTACCATAACTGCTAAAGAAGCAGAAGAATTGGATGTATTGGCTACAAGCAAAGGACTTAAATTAGCAGTCTATCAAAATAGACGCTATGATGCTGACTTTCTTACAATACAAAAATTAATTCAAGAAGAAGAAATTGGCATTTTACAAGATGTGCAAATTTCATTTGAAAGGTATAGAACTACATTGAGTCCCAAAAAACATAAAGAAGCCGTGACTCCGGGTGCAGGTTTATTATATGATTTGGGCCCACATTTAGTGGATCAAGCCATCTTATTATCTGGTATGCCTTTGGCAGTATTTGCAGATATTAGAATCACCAGAAAAGTATCCATCATTGATGACTACTTTACATTGATCTTATACTATCCATCTCACCGTATTACTTTAACGAGTGGTATGTTGTTTATGACTGAAAGCCCGGGGTATAAGGTCTATGGAACAAAAGGATGCTTCATTAAAAATAGATCGGATATACAAGAAGCCGATTTAATTGCTGGAAAAAAACCGAATAGCCCAGATTGGGGTGCAGAAGTAGCCGCAGATTATGGTACTTTATACACAGATATGAACGGTATCATTACAAATAAAGTGATACCAAGCATACCAGGCAATTACGGTATTTTTTATGAAAAAATGGCAGATGCAATTTTAAACAATGCACCTGTGCCAACCTCAGCTAAAGAGGGTACCAATATCATTCGAGTATTAGAAGCTGCTAGAAATAGTGCATTCAATAAAAGAGTAGTAGGAGTATAATATGCCACATCCCAATTTAAAGGAAATAAAAAAGATATACACTGCTAATGCAGATGCAACCATAGCAAAAGGTGCAAAAGCATATTTATTGAATCAATTTGAATTCTACGGCATTAAAACGCCACTTAGAAGACAAATTTGTAAAACATTTTATAAAGCACATCCAATTAAAGACCATGATGAATTAAGTTGTTTAATAAAGGAATGCTTTGCCGAACCTCAAAGAGAACTGCATTATTTTGCTATTGAACTTCTAGGGCACAATCATAAGATATGGTCAAAAAAAACAATACCGCTTATTGAATGGATGGTTACCCATCAAAGTTGGTGGGATTCTGTGGACTCAACCAATTCGTTTGTAATCAGTAAATTCTTTTTGAAATTTCCAGAACTAATTGAATTGACAACTACAAAATGGAATCGATCTTCTAATATGTGGCTGCAAAGAATGAGTTTACTGTTTCAATTGACTTATAAGAAAAAAACCAATACTACCCTACTTGCCAATTATATCGAAAACTGTCAACTTGAAGAGGAATTTTTTATTCGTAAAGCCATTGGATGGGCATTAAGAGCCTACGCCTATACAGATCCAAAATGGGTAGTTCAATTTGTCAAAACCCATCCACAGCTTTCTAATTTGTCCAAGCGTGAAGCACTGAAGCATCAATAAATAAGAAATAAGATGAAAAGACTATTTCAAATCAGCTTATATGTTTCTTGAAAAGCATCCTAAAAAAATATTTTATACTATTCTTTATTTGGCTTTCTACTCTTTTTCAAATTAGATAAATGAACAGGGGTGATACCCAAGTAGGATGCAATCATATACTGTGGGACTCGTTGGTGAATATTAGGAAAAATATTATCTATGTTTTCTAATTGCTCAATGATTGTTTTTGTATCTCTTTGTATTGCATAATGAAGCATTTCAACTACATGCGCTTCTGCCATAAACCTGCCCAAACGATCTCCTAATTTAGTATGATTGATCACGTAATTTATCACATTTAATGGCACTTTTATCATAATGCAATCCTCTAAACACTCTACATTTACTAAAGCCTTAAATTTTTCTTCATGATTATATAAGGCATACCCTGAAACTGTCATGCCCTCCGATCTGAAATTGTAAATTTTTATTTCGCCTTTGTAATTATCGACATAATTTCTAATAATACCTTTTGTGATAAAATATAAATTTTTTTGAGTATCCCCGGCTTTCACAATAATATCTCCTTTCGTGAACTCAACCCTATTACATTTATTATTTAAATCGACTAACTCAGATTCTGTGAATTCTACATACTTAGTAATAAACTGATTAAACATTTCAAAATGGGATGGCATAATTTATTAAATTAAAAATCAGATACATATCTAATCATTAGGAACTATTGGGCAATAAAAAAGCCCCTATTTGGGGCTTTTTTATCGGTCCGTTTGACAAACCTATTGTAAAATTGCGTTTAATCGATATAATTCTTTGAAAATATATCAGAAATTACATCTTCTTAGCGTCTTCCAAAAACTTAGCCAATCCAATATCTGTTAGAGGATGCTTTAACAAACCTAAAATAGAATCCAATGGACAAGTGCAAACATCTGCTCCAGCTTCTGCAGCTTTCACAATATGCAATGCGTTTCTGATAGATGCTGCTAATATTTGTGTTTGAAAACCTTGAACATCATATATATGACGAATTTGACTAATTAGTTCCATCCCATCCCAAGAACTATCATCAATTCTTCCAATAAATGGAGAGACATAGGTTGCTCCTGCTTTAGCAGCTAAAATTGCTTGGCCTGCAGAGAAAATCAAAGTACAATTGGTACGGATACCATTGTCTGTAAACCATTTGATAGCTTTGATACCGTCTTTAATCATCGGTACTTTTACCACAATATTTTTATGAATGGCAGCTAATTTTTTACCTTCCTCAACCATCGTGGCAAAGTCTGTAGACAATACTTCTGCACTAATATCACCTTCTACTAATTCACAGATTGCTTTGTAGTGGGCAGCGATTGCTTCTTCTCCTTTAACACCAACTTGGGCCATTAAAGAAGGATTTGTTGTTACACCATCTAAGATACCTAAATCATTGGCTTCTTTAATCTGTGCTAAATTTCCAGTATCAATAAAAAATTTCATATGGTAGATTTGTTGTTTAAAATTAAGGCCACTTTTTTATATAAAATATAAAAAAGTGGCAGGCTACTCACATCGCACCGCTCAACCGCCTATCCTTGCTGTATTCCTACCCTGGGGAGGTTC
>CANHUW010000159.1 GCA_947463975.1 Bacteroidota bacterium | reverse complement strand
GGACTCTAGTACCTATAGTTTGGCAAAGGATATTGATTTACCCATACATCATATTACTTATTTTTTCAATCAGATCAATAATGAAAAATACATAGATTGGCGGAATAGATTGAGAATTGAATACGGTATTGGACTAATAAATAATCAAAAAGGATATAATAAAACCATTGAATCATTAGGCAAAGAATGTGGTTTCAAATCCTATTCCGCATTTATTCAAAGTTTTAAACTCGTAACAGGGAAGTTACCTAAAGATTTTATTAGGGAAATTAAAAACTAATCAATTTCTCATTGATGAGATGCTTTTCTTTTTCTCTACGATAGGTTCTGAATCACGGATTTTAATGATTACTGGATTTCACGGATAATAGATAGCGTCTCCCCGACAGGTTTCAATATAAATTAACCCCTAACGCCTGGTTTTGAATCAGGATTTACAGGATTTACAGGATTACAGAGGACGTCTTCGTTTTTAGCGCAATGTTTATTTGTAGTGGATTACTTTTTACCCTTCTTTTCGCCGTTGTGTAACACATCGGCGAAAAAGCCTGGAAATGAAAGCAGCATATAATAATCTATCCTATTAATAATAAAAATCATAGTTCAGACAGGAAATTCATTCGTAGTATGGCTTAGTATTTTTGTTTTCTCAACTCCTTTTTTTCTTAATTACCTAGTTAATCAAAGTTATATAGACTACTTTCCATCTAATATCCATTTTTTATTTCCGAAAAATGCTCAACATTTTCCATTTAAACCCATTTTTAGGTTGATTTTGAAACAAATTCCTTTGAATTCTCAGAATTCAAAGGAATTTTTCAATAGTAAATTAGGTGCACCATATTATTGTCATCAGATTTGTGGCATTGCACATATTTTAAAAAATATAAAATGAATTTTAAAATTCTACTTCTCTTAATGCTCCCTTTGCTGGGTTTTGCACAATCCAATTCGAATGGGGAGACCCCAATGGGCGGAACCACCACGAGTGAAAATGAGCCATTGGAAATTAAAAGGAATGCACAGTATAATCTGGAAGAGATTAAAATACGCTGGAAAAAGGCCGCATTAGAAAATTGTCCAGGTGTTCCATGTGTGACTGCGCCTTTATTTACTTGTGGCACAAACACCATTAATGACATTGATAACAATACCTATAATACGGTTTTGATAGGCTCCCAATGTTGGACAAAGGAGAATTTAAAGGTCACTAAGTACAATGACAACACAGCGATTCCTGATGAATCATCTAATTTTTCGACTTGGGGTGGATTATTTATAGGAGTTCGTGCTTCTGATCCATCAGACCCTTCCTATGTACAAACTTATGGTTATCTTTATAATTGGTTTGCAGCAAAAGGGATTACGGTAGCAGGGAGTACCAGCTATAAAAATATTTGTCCGCTTGGTTGGCATGTTCCTTCTGATAGTGAATGGACAATTTTAATTAAATCCATTGACAATACTGCCATTGATATGGCTTTGACACCTACTCCTCAAAGTACCACTGCAGGCGGAAATATGAAATTAAATGGTGCACCTTGGAATTCTTTTAGTGTTGTGTCAAACAACTCAACTGGATTTTCTGTTCTCCCCGCAGGACAACGTTCTTCTCCTTTTATGACAGATGTCACTTTTCGTGCATATTTTTGGACTTCTACATTTAACGCTGGAAATACTTCATTTATTCGCGATTTTAATAACGTCTTTAACTCTGTGGATAGAAATTTTACTACTTATACACAAGGACTTTCTATTCGTTGCCTGAAAGATTGATATTAAAACACAGAAAGAGGCATATCAAAAATTGCCTCTTTCTGTATTTTTTCAAAAAGTTAAGATAGACTTTGAAAAAAAAGATTTTAGAGTTATTGTCCATGTATAGTTTAGGTTTCCTATGTAAATATTTATAGTTTGTTGAAGAGATAACTATACCTACAAAATTAATTCCCATCAAAAAAATATTCCCTCAGGGATTAACTACTATTTGTGGGCGGGCATACTCGGATGGCAAAATGACCCATTGGGGAGAATTCCCCCAATGGGTCATTTTTAGTTTTTAAAACCTTAAAAATAAATTATTTTTGGATTAGCAGAAGAAGGAAACACAGAGAAAAGGAGAATCAAAATAATCCTTTGCAAATATTCATTATAAATCTTCGATTAGAATGGAGAGATGGGGTACATTGAGGGAATATTACCAGTAAATAATTTCTGAATCACGGATTTTAAAGATTATAGGATTTCTCGGATAATAGATGACGTCTTTGGTCTGAGTGTAAGGGTGATTCGTAGAGGAATACTTTTTACCCTTCTTTTCGCCCATGTGTAACACATCGGCGAAAAACCTGGCAATGGAAGAAGAATGTATTAATAATCTTCCCTCCCAAACCAACGACGTTATGGATAATCTTGTAAATCCTGAAAATCCTGATTCAAACAACTGGCTGCTGCGCGCATAATTTTCATCTAAATATGGGTGCATTTTTTCATACCTGACCCCTTGGGGTCACATGTCTATAGATTATTTAGCCCCTGGCGGCACAATTTCCCTACCACCCAGTTTTGAATCAGGATTTACAGGATTTATAGGATTTCAGCGTACGTCTTCGGTTTAGCGCAATGGTCATTCGTAGAAGATTACTTTATACCCTTCTTTTCGCCGATGCGTTACGCATCGGCGAGAGGCCTGGCATTGAAAGCACCGTTTAATAATAATCTTCCCACCCAAACCAATGACGTTATGGTTAATCCTGAAAATCCTGAAAATCCTGATTCAAAAACCATACGCTGCGCGCGTAATTTCCTGCGGAGAAAGGGCAAACAATCTTTGGTTTTGAAGTAATGGTTATTCGTAGAAGGTTACTTGCTCGTACATCCCACAACAAAAAGGAGTATCTTCACAAAATGAAAAGATTCTTTAATACCACGGGATTGTGTAATGCAGAAGATCACTACATGGTAGATCCGTTTCGGAACATGTATGATAATATTTTGAATTTGATAGATTTAAAGCAATACTTTCTCGTTCATGCACCTCGGCAAACAGGTAAAACTACTTTTTTGCACGCTCTGGCTCATCGTCTGAATAAGGAAGGTAAATATGTATCTGTGGTATGCTCTTTGGAATCAGCGGGTTATAACAGTATCACTGTGGAAACAGCAAATGAGGTGTTTATACAATCTTTGTATTTGACGTCTAAAGTTTTTTTATCGCCCGATGCTTTACCGCCTAAGCCGGATGGTTATTTACCAGGTAACCTATTACTAAGAAATTACCTGACCGATTGGTGCGATACACTTGACAAACCATTGGTTTTATTGCTTGATGAGGTGGATG
>CANHUW010000158.1 GCA_947463975.1 Bacteroidota bacterium | reverse complement strand
TCCTTTTTCTAAATGTCTTAATGCTTTTCTTCTTATGTAGGGCTCAGCCACCTGGTCCATATTGATTGCTGATTGTAATCTTGTATATACCCCAATTTTTTCTAACATAGCTTGAATAGCCATGGCATTGATCACTGTTGCCAACATACCCATATAATCTCCATGTGCTCTTTCGATACCACTATCTGCCTCGTTCATTCCTCTGTAAATATTACCACCTCCAATTACAATAGCCACTTCAACTCCCAATGCTACTAATTCTTTGATCTCCTTAGCGTATTGCTCGATGATTGTTGGATTGAATGGGTCTCCATTTCTTTCATTTCCCAATAAAGCCTCACCAGATAGTTTTAATAAGATTCGTTTATACTTTGGCTGCATAATTAGACAGATTTATACTTGCAAGATACAAATTTATGTCTTGTCAATATATAAATCTATATAAATAAGGATAAGTGGTTTTACATTTTTACCATCTTAAACTGATGCACAAATTTTAAGTCAGGCGAACTTAACTTTACCAGATATACCCCACTTGAAAGATTGGCCAAGGAAATAGGCGTTCCAGTAGTTAAACCTTGTAAACTAAACATTTTATTGCCAGTAGTGATAGAAAGTACTTCTACATTCAGCTTCCAATAACCCTTAATAATAAAATCTAGATTGACTTGATTGACGAATGGATTTGGTGCTAACTTAATATATTCTGTTGCACTAATATTAAAAATATCTGTAACCAGATAATAATAATTTCCAGAAGTGGATGTACAACCTTCTTGTGTCACTTTTACACTATAATTACCCGGACTTGTTGGTTTAAACTTTTGTTCTTTTTCAGAAGTAGCTACTCCATCTTTAAACCAAAGATTTCCATTAGCTGCTGAAGAAACTAAATGATTATCTGCATCTCTTGAAATAGTTGGGATGCCTGGCAAGGATTTAATTGAAAATGATTTTACTGGAGAATATGCACTTATTCCATTTTTATTAGAAGTCTTGACTCTAACATAAAATGTATTGGCTTGTGTAAAATCAAATGGTATTTGTGAATTGGTAGTTTCTACATTTTTTGGAGATGTAAAATTTATATCCGTAGCAATTTCAAAAATAAATTTTTCAATTTTTGATAGCGAATCGGATTTGATCAAAATAGAACCTGGAATCGCTAAACATAATGAAAGGCTAGCACTGGTATCACCATTTATTCTTATTATTTTAGGTTGCTCTGGAATATCTGCGGTTACATTTAATTTAACATACCCATAATTTGAAATATTCAATGTTTTATGGGTAATTTTTACAAGCGCAGAATGATATTGGTTTTTAGCTCTATCTAATGTTTGATTCAAAAAAACTTGATTATTGTTTTTAATAATGATACTTGTATCAACGGATGCATTTATAATACTATATTCTACTTGTGTTGTATCATACCCATCAATTTTTAAAGAACCAATGTAAGTTCCCTTGTTCACTATTTCTTTTACATCAAATGTTTTGTTTCCAATAGTAAAATCGGTTACTGATTTATGTAAGCTTCCCATGTTATTCTGAACCGTAAAATATTCTGGTATATTATCGTTATTTAAATCAACAACTTCTATATAGTTAGTTAAAGTTTGTTCTTCTTGTAAGGAACTCGGAGTATTGGTATTATTGGAACTTGAAGTAGAAGATAAAATTTTACCCAATGATTTAATTTCATAATTAGTGCCATTGAATGCATAGTATTGAAAACTTGTTTTATTATTCCAATATCCTCTCCAAGCGCCTGCTGGAAACCATGTTGCATATTTTGGATCATACATTTCAAATCTTGGTAAGAAATCTAAAAGTCCATCTCCATCAACATCTGTAATGTTAAAGCCTTTCATGGCATTTCCTGTTTCAACAATATTGGTATTGTTAGGGAAATAAGTTCCTGTTACATCTATATTACCAGTTTTAGTAACTGACACAACTTTAAAAATATTTCTTGGAAGTATTCTTACATAATCTTGGTTGGAGACGGTTCCAAATAAAAAGATAAGTTCTTTAGTCCCATCTTTGTTTAGGTCAAATTCTTTCATTTGAATTAAAGCATATGATAAAAAATTATCTTTGCCATATTCGTTATTCTTTGGAAAAACATCTACTGGATTTTTGATATCAAAAACGCCTTTGTTATTTGGGTAATAAACGAGCCGGATGGGTATTGTTGGATTAGGAGCAGTTAATGTTAAAATCCAATCTGGATAAGTATCATTGTTCATATCTACTAGATAAGGAAAATGAAAACCATCACTTCTATTAAAATCTTCGCCAGGATAAATTCTTGGTATCTCATCCATGTCCAACGATGTATTGAACAAGCCTTTTCCATCATTGAACAATATTTTACCTCTGCCATTATTTGCTTTTAAGACGATATCATTGTCTCCATCTTTATCTACATCACCACCTGCTCCAAAAAATACACCATTAAGAACATTATAAGCAGGTAATTGATTGACTTTATCAATCAATCTATTTGAATCAAGTTTATAATACCTAAATTTTCTAAGATAAAATACGGGATCATAAAATGTTGCTGCTTCTGGAGATCCTGCTGGACCATAATCTACTCCAGTAGTCATGCCTAATTGTGTAGCAACATCTTTCCATAATGGACTAGATCCAACATGATAATGCTCCCCCCAATTCAATAATTCTTTTATGCCATCTCCATCTAAATCTAATTCTGTTTTTGCATCCCAATTATGTAACAAGGTTTTTGGAACCGAATTGGGCTTAGATAAATCTTCATTGGTAATATTGATACTTAATGGATTTTCTTGTTCTTTATTATGTTGTATGGTAAAATAAATTGGGACCATTAATTTTCCGGTACCAAATAAAGCATCTTTATGATATAATTGATCTGTTGCATATACCAGGTCTAAATTCTTGTCCTTATTTAAGTCTACATAAAGTCCTATTTCTTCGTTACCAGCAAATGGAACATTTTTATTCAATCGATACCCCAACTTATTATCAAAAGACTGCATCACTTTATATTGCTTATACATTCTATTGTTAAAAAATGTATAGTTGTCATTCATATTATTGGAGAAATATATTTTACTTCCAGCGCCTACTACTTTTTCAGAATATAAATACACCACCAACATTGGATCCATCCCATTAATAGCCATATTGATTTTGATATTGGCATTGGCTTCACCCTCTTTACCCGTTTTTTTATAGTAAGTAGTTAAATTGGGAAGGTTATTTTGTACAGCATCGTTAACATAACTAAATGACAATTCTTGACCTACCAGGCTAGGGTCAGATATATCAAACGTATAATCCCTCTGATTAATCAACCACAAATTAAAGGGGGTCTGATCCTCCACTAAAATTTTATTGTTTTTGAACTT
>CANHUW010000157.1 GCA_947463975.1 Bacteroidota bacterium | reverse complement strand
CATCGTATTGGTCAAACAAAAAATATTTTTGCATATCGTATGATATGTAATAATACGGTGGAAGATAAGATCTTAAAATTACAAGACCTAAAAAGAGCTTTGGCAAAAGATTTAATTTCCGATGAAGAAGGATTTGTTAAATCTCTTACCAAAGAAGATATCAATTATCTATTCTCTTAATTATTTCATCTCCGCTGCAGCTAAACTAGCTTTCGGGTTTTTGGTAAATTCATTTTTGCATTCAGGAGAACAAAACCCTAATACTTTATTTTCATAATGTGCAGTGTCGCTAATGCCGGCAGTTACTGGCATACCACAAGTAGGATCTTTTTTATTATCAACCATCTCAACGGTATAAGCTACTGTTGCAGTAGAATCTTGTTGAACGGTCATACTAGCATCACTTGCAGGTGCCTGCTCTTGTTGAGTACCACCACATGCTGCAAGACCTATGCTTGCTATTAAACTCAATGTGATTAAATTTTTCATAAGACAAATTGTTTAAGCAAAATTACTATTAGTTCTTTATTTTAAAAACTAACGTTTATTCATATTTATAGTTAAATTTTGTCTTTATTATCCTTAATGTCTATTTAATTGTTTACTTTTACTTCTACATTCCTTAACAGGAGATCAACATGAAACAGGACAACTTACATATCTTATCAACATCTGCTTTTTCAGCAGCTGTACCTGTTTTAAATAACCCTATTAGGTTGCCACAGTCTTTGCGACGTGGATTCTGATAGGACGAGCAGTTGGCAATTGCCCCTATCAGTGGAAAAATCCCCGGAAATTGCATTCAACGCCAGAAGTGTCATTTTTTAAATTTTATTGATCATTGGAACAGAAAATTATAGTTCGTATAGCCCATAGTGGCGATATTTCTTATGCTAAAGACATTACAGATGAAATGGAATCATCTGCAAAAGCTAGAGGTACCGGTATTGCAAAAAGAAGCACAGCATATGTGGCAAAGAAAATTGAAGAAGGTAAATCTGTTATAGCACATACTGAAGATGGAACCTGGGTAGGCTTTTGCTACATTGAAGCATGGCAACACGGTCAGTTTGTTGCTAATAGTGGTTTGATTGTAGCGCCCGCATTTAGAAAAAGTGGTATTGCCAAAAAAATTAAGCAAACTATTTTTCAGTTATCTAGAGAAAAATATCCTGATTCTAAAATTTTTGGATTAACAACAGGCTTAGCTGTAATGAAAATTAATAGTGAATTAGGATACGAGCCAGTGACGTATAGTGAATTAACGGATGATGAAGAGTTTTGGGCTGGTTGTAAAAGCTGTGTGAATTATGAAATATTGAAAAGCAAGAATAGGAAAAATTGTATGTGTACTGCTATGCTATATGAACCGAAAAAATAAAAATTATGGAGAAAATTGTTTTAGGGTTTAGTGGTGGACTGGATACCACATTTTGTGTAAAATACTTAACAGAAGATAAGGGATTGGAAGTGCATAGCGTTATTGTAAACACTGGTGGATTTTCTGAAGATGAATTAAAAAAAATAGAAGCACACGCTTATGCCTTAGGTGTTAAAACGCATACTACTGTGAATGCCGTGAAAGGTTATTATGATAGTATTATTAAATATCTTGTTTATGGAAATGTATTAAAGAATAACACTTATCCATTAAGTGTGAGTGCTGAACGTTTAAGCCAAGCCTTACATATTGCAGAACATGTAAAAAAAGTGGGTGCTAAGTTAGTAGCTCATGGAAGTACTGGTGCAGGGAATGACCAGGTAAGGTTTGATATGATTTTTCAAATCATGATTCCTGGCATCGAGATTTTGACCCCTATTAGAGATTTGCAATTAAGTAGAGAAGCAGAGATTGAATATTTAAAGAGCAAGGGCGTTCAAATGAATTTTGAAAAAGCTGCTTACTCTATTAATAAAGGATTATGGGGAACCAGTGTGGGTGGAAAAGAAACGTTGAATTCAAAAGGGATGTTGCCTGAATCTGCTTGGCCAACACAAATGACCAAAGAAGGTGCAACTGAAGAAATGGTGATTCGTTTTGAGAAAGGAGAAATCCACAAAGTAAATGGTCAATCATTTGCACATCCAACAGAAGCCATTCAATATATTCAATCTATTACCGGTGCTTATGGTATTGGTAGAGATATTCATGTGGGAGATACTATTATTGGGATTAAAGGTCGTGTAGGATTTGAAGCTGCTGCACCAATGGTTATTCTTAAAGCACATCATGCTCTAGAAAAACATGTTTTAACTAAATGGCAATTATCATGGAAAGATCAATTAGCTTCTTTTTATGGCAACTGGTTACATGAGGGGCAAATATTAGATCCTGTTATGCGAGATATTGAAGCCTACTTAACTCATTCTCAAGAACAAGTTACGGGTGATGTATTTATTCAATTAAATCCATATCGTTTCCAAATTATTGGTATTGAATCAGAAAACGATTTAATGAGTGCTAAATTTGGCAAGTATGGTGAGATGAATACAGGATTTACTGGTGAAGATGTAAGAGGGTTTACCAAAATATTTGGTAACCAAACGAGCATTTTTCACAATGTAAAAGAATCAAATAAAAAATAAGTTCAAATAAAATGGTTATGCAAAAAGTTAATATTGGTATTGTAGGTGGTGCAGGTTATACAGGTGGTGAATTGCTACGTGTATTATTACGTCATCCTAATGCGAATATTATTTTTGTGCATAGTACAAGTAATGCTGGAGAATTAGTGAGTAAAGTGCATACTGATTTGCTAGGAGATACTGATTTGATTTTTGCCAAAGAAATCAATCAAACAATTGACGTATTGTTTTTATGTGTTGGTCATGGAGATGCTCAAAAATTTTTAGCAACTAATGAAATTGTATCTAGTGTAAAGATTATCGACCTTTCACAAGATTTTAGATTGAATAGTTCGGCAAGTGTTGGAGACAGACATTTTGTATATGGTTTACCTGAATTACAAAGAGACACTATTCGTTCTGCGCATAATATTGCTAACCCTGGTTGTTTTGCTACTGCAATTCAATTAGGCTTACTTCCTTTGGCTTCTAAGGGCTTATTGCAGGATGTATATACGACCGGTATTACTGGTTCTACTGGTGCAGGGCAAGGCTTATCTTCAACTAGTCATTTTAGTTGGAGAGCCAATAATATAGGTGCATACAAAACATTGAATCATCAACATATCCATGAGATTCATCAGAGTTTAGGTATTATGCAAGGCAATCAAGATGCCGAAGTGAATTTTGTTCCTTGGAGAGGAGACTTTACTAGGGGCATTTTTGTGACATCTATTATTACCGCTGACATGAGCATTGAATCTTTATATGAACTATATACTGGTTTTTATAAAGACCATCCTTTCACACATGTTTCTAATACTGCTATAGATTTAAAACAGGTAGTGAATACCAATAAGTGTTTAATACATATTGAAAAGCAAGGAAATAAAATTGCAATTCATTCTG
>CANHUW010000156.1 GCA_947463975.1 Bacteroidota bacterium | reverse complement strand
TGCGACTAATTTTAATGTTGACTTTAACATGTTTTAATTTAATTGAGATAATTGTGTTTTATATGTTTCTAAAATACTTTTAAAATCATTAAAGGTTTGTTCAACAGATTTTAAAGAACTTCCTCCTGCTGCATTAGCATGACCGCCTCCTTCAAAATGTGTTCTAGCAAATATATTAACATCGAAGTTACCTTTGCTTCTAAAGCTCCATTTTCTTTCTTCTTCTCTATCTATAACAATAGCAGCAAATTTAACCCCTTGTATAGACAAAAGGTAATTCACCAAACCTTCCGTATCGCCTGTTTTTAATTCAAATTTATAGATATCTGATTTGGGTATAGCCATTACAGCAGTTTTGTATTCTGGAAATACATGCATTCTATTTAAAAAAGCATTTCCCATGAATTTTAACCTACCCTCTGTTGATTGATCATAAATGGCTTCATGAATTTTACCATGCTGTAAACCTAATTCTTTTAAATGTGCTACAATTTTATGCACTGATGCAGTACAAGAAGGAAATCTAAAAGATCCAGTATCCGTCATTAATCCAGTATATAAGCAAGTGGCAATATCTAGATTGATCAGATTACTATGACCAGATTGTACAATAAAATCATAAATCATTTCGCAGGTAGAACTCATTTTGACATCACTCACCCCAAAACCAAAACTAGCTGTATCAGGTTGTTGATGATGGTCAATCAAAATTTTAATCGCCTTGGAGTCTTTGATTACTGGCTCCATGTGTTTGGTTCTGTGTAAAATATTAAAGTCTAAGCAAAAGACATAATCAGCATTTTGGACAATCTCAGTCGCTTTAGATTTATTCGATTCAAAATCAATAACATGTTCAGTACCTGGCATCCAATCCAGAAACTGTGCCCAATTCGTGGGTGAAATCACTTGAACATCATGTCCTAACTGCACTAAAAAATGATACAACGCTAAACTTGATCCCATTGCATCTCCATCAGGTTTTTGGTGTGCAGTGATGACCGCCTTAAATGATTTTGATAAATGAGGATAAAATTGATCAATCGATAGCATAGTTTGACAAAATTACTATAAATCAAAGGTTTTTACTAATTTTGCGGCTGCAATTAGCAACAATTATAACAAATTGATTATGAGTAACAGAACATTCACAATGATTAAGCCAGATGCTACCTCTAAAGGTCATACTGGAGCCATTTTAGATCAAATTATTAAAGCTGGATTTAGCGTAAAAGCAATGAAATGGATTCAATTGTCTGAAGCACAAGCTGGAGCATTTTATGCAGTACATAAAGAAAGACCATTTTATGGCGAATTAGTAGAGTTTATGTGCAGTGGCCCAATTGTAGCAGCAATACTTGAAAAAGAAAATGCAGTTGCAGACTTTAGAACCTTAATTGGAGCAACAAATTTCAAAGATGCTGCAGAAGGTACGATTAGAAAAAAATACGCAACCTCCATTGGCGAAAATGCAGTACACGGAAGCGACAGTGATGAAAACGCAAAAATTGAAGGTGATTTCTTCTTTAGTGGTCTAGAGAGATTTTAAAAAAAAGAGGCCTTATTATACATTAAGGCCTCTTTTGTTTTTATTCATTAATGTTTTCTTTAGGGCTGTTTTATTTATTTCTTTCCACCTCGTTTTTTAGGTTTGCCATATTTTTTCATCATTTCGTCTTTATGGCTTTTTCGAACATTTATTTTTTGATTTTTTGCAGATTTTTCGTGAAATGCGCCACCACCGGCATCTATTTTTGGTCGCTTAATTTGAATTGTTTTCATATGAACTTTAGGCAGTTCATCATCAATTAGTACACTAGAAATTGTTAAATTATCTGGAAGTGATAACATTGGGATTACTTGTCTCATCAAGGCTTCTATCTTCTGTTGATATATTTTTTCTTTCTCAGTGATAAAAGTGATAGCAATACCTTTTTTGTCTGCTCTACCTGTTCTTCCAATTCTATGAATATAATTTTCTGGTACTTCAGGAGTATCAAAATTAATTACATGGGTCACTTCTGCTACATCAATACCTCTTGCCATGATATCCGTTGCAATGATGTATTTAAATACACCTGCTTTAAATTGCTTAACCGTATTGAATCTGTAATTTTGTTCTTTATTCGAATGTATCACTCCAACTATTTCAGGAAATTGTAAACAAAGTTTTTCATATAATTGATCAGCTAAACTTTTCGTACTTACAAAAATTAACACCTTAGTCATTGTATCATCAGAACTTAATAAAAGCTCTAATAAATTCACTTTGGTATTAAAGTTGGGTACATCATATGCCGTTTGAATAATGTTTTCTACTGGACTTCCTGTTGGGGCTGCTTCAATTCGTTCAGGTTCAGTAAAATAATCATTCATTAACAACTCGACTTCATCTGTTATAGTAGCAGAAAATAATAAATTTTGTCTTTTCCCAGGTAATAATGAAAGGATATTGGTGATCTGCGTTCTAAATCCTAGATTCAACATTTCATCCATCTCATCAATTACTAATCTTTTTATGGTCTTTGTTTTAAATGCACCATTTAATAATAAATCATATAATCTCCCTGGTGTAGCTACTAAAACATCCACTCCTTTTTCTACTTCCAATTGCTGAGTATTAATATTAGCTCCCCCATAGACACCAACCGTTACTACATTCATATAGGTAGTTAACTTTCTAACCGATTCTACGACCTGAACAACCAACTCTCTAGTGGGTACTATAATCAATACCTGCGGGTCTTTATTTTTGTCGAATTTCCAAAGTCTTAAACAGGGTAAAAGATACGCATACGTCTTTCCAGTACCCGTTTGAGCAATTCCGCAAACATCCCTTCCAGACATGACTACAGGGAAAACCCTGTGTTGGATGGTGGTTGGATATTGAAAACCAAGATCTTCTAAGGCCTTGGTAAGGGATGGATTAAGATTTAGATCGGAGAAATTCATGAAGGCAAAGGTAAAGGATTGCCGTCACTTCGTTCTGGCTTCCTTTATCACCCTCAGTGCAATAGGATGGCCGTCGTTACACTCCGGCTTCCTTTATCACCCTCAGTGCAATAGGATGGCCGTCGTTACACTCCGGCTTCCTTTAACACCCTCAGTGCAAAAGCATAAAGGTTTAGCCCTCTCAATACTTTCGAGGGCTTTAAGTTGTTTTCGTCGTCAGAATATGAGCGCTAACGCTCTATTCTTCCTCCATTAACAACTTAGCCTCAGCTGATGCTGAGGCTAAACCTTCTTTTTTGGTCGGGTGAACAGGATTTGAACCTGCGACCCCTTGCACCCCATACAAGTGCGCTACCGGGCTGCGCTACCACCCGAAACCTACTCAAATCACTAAAAATCACGGGATTTGGGGTGCAAATATAGTCTCAAATAGAAAAAAACAAGCTATCTTTACTTCAAATTTATTGACCTAATGTCCATTCTTCTAAGACAAGTCAAGATAGCCGATCCGGCATCTCCGTTTCACAACAAGGTTAAAGATATTCTCATTAAGGATCAGCAAAT
>CANHUW010000155.1 GCA_947463975.1 Bacteroidota bacterium | reverse complement strand
TTTTAACAGAAATAAACTCGCATTTTTTGTATTTTTGAGGATGCGCATCCATCCTTTTTGGCTAGCAGTATCCATCTGTTTCTTTTTTGCTTGTAGTTCTAAGCAAAATGATCCTATAGAGGGCCAAATTATTCAGCCAATAATGGTTAAAAGGTTTGATACTGCTTTCTTTGCAATAGACACGAATCATATAAGCAAGGGGATTGCTGGTTTGTTCGAGCGCTATCCAGCGTTTAGTAGAGATTATTTTACTAGAATTTTACAGGTGGATCCTATCAATGACACTCAAAAAATTAAAAAGTATTATAAAGAATTGTTGCCTCTTTTTAAAGCTGCTATCAAGATCAATGCACCAGATTCAATCAAGATTGATCTGAATAAAGCTTTGGCAAGATTTCATTTTTATTTTCCATCTTATAAAATGCCTAAGGAATTAATTTATTACATAAGTCCCTATTCCTCTTTTTTAAATGTACTCAATGAAAATTATCTTGGAGTGGGCTTGCAAATAACGCATCAGCCCAATTATGTAGCTGATCAAATTCCTTTTTATTGTGTCCAAAATCTTTTAGATGATTATTTAGCACATGATACAGAAACTTCCACTCTTTTGGATAAAATGATAGAAGCTGGAAAGCGTCAATACATACTTCAAAAAATTAGTTTACAAATTGCTGATACAATATTGTGGAATTACTCCGCTATTCAATTAAAAGCAGTACAGGAACAAGAAGCAGCAATCTGGCAATACTTAGTAGAACAAAAAATGTTGTTGAGTAAAGAAAGAATTGATGTAATGAATATAATGGTAGACGCTGAAAATAATAGTTTGTTAGGCGCACCATTGCCCGGCAATATAGGAAAGTATATTGGCTATAAAATTGTTAGTGCTTATATGAAAAAGCAAAACAAAATATCTTTTGATAATTTAGAAAAACTAGCTACCACTTCTGCTTCAGTGATTAATGCAGAAGCGGGGTATTATCCCTAGTTCAATTTTACAGGAGCAACCATCTTAAATGGGGGAATATTTACATGTATTAACTCCTTGGTTTCTACATTTTCCATGGTATAGTATCCATGCATTTTTCCCATCTCACTTTTTAAATGACAACCACTTACGTATTGGTATTGTTTGCCTGGCATAATTAAAGGTTGAACACCCACTACACCCTCGCCTTCAACCTCTCTGTGTTCGCTATTGCTGTCGTGAATTTCCCAGTATCTTCTTAATAATTTTACAGGAAAAGAATTGTGATTTTCGATAGTGATTCTGTAAGCAAACATGAACTCATTTTGCAATGGGTTGCTATAGTCTTTTTGAAAAAATGTTTCAATACTTACTTCAATGCCTTCTGATATTTTAGAGGTCATGATACAATGTATAAAGCCATTTGCAGAGTATACTGCCTCACGAAAGTAGGAAATTTTTCATCCCAAAAAATAAATTAATCCTCAAATTTTTATTAAACCCTTT
Organism: Bacteroidota bacterium; assembly: GCA_947463975.1. Lineage (GTDB taxonomy): Bacteria > Bacteroidota > Bacteroidia > Chitinophagales > Chitinophagaceae > Sediminibacterium. The sequence continues at coordinate 2,058 of CANHUW010000155.1, read as the reverse complement.
AACTACCGTAAATTCGCAAAAAATGAGCTTTTTTAGCCATTTTTACACCTTCAAAATCAATTTACAATGAAGATCGCAGTCGCAAATGGAGATGGAATTGGTCCAGAAATAATGGAAGCGGTAATGAGTGTTTTCAAGGCGGCAAGCCTGCCTTTAGAGTACCATTTTGTTGACATGGGAAAATGGGTATTCGATAAAGGATTTAGTAATGGAATGACCCCTGAAGCAAAAGCGACTATTGAACAATTGGGTATTTTATTCAAAGGTCCAATGGAAACACCAAAGGGTAAGGGTGTAAAAAGTGTGAATGTTACAGCAAGAAAAACTTGGAATACCTATGCTAACGAAAGACATTTCCAAACCTTAAGTGGAGTGGATACTGTTTTTAGTAAAGCAGGTGTTAATATTGATTTGACCATTGTTCGTGAAAATATTGAAGATACTTATGGGGGTATTGAGCATATGTTAACACAGGATGTTGCAATAGCAAGAAGATTTATATCAAGAGGTGGGAGTGAACAAGTGATTCGATATGCATTTGAAATGGCACGTAAAAAAGGCGCTAAAAGAATTACTTGTGGTCATAAGGCAAATATCATGAAATTAACGGATGGCTTATTTCTTGAAGTATTTCATGAAATTGCAAAAGAGTATACTGACCTCAAAGCGGATGATGTCATTGTGGATGATTTATGTATGAAATTGGTTAGTCGCCCAGATTTATTTGACGTGATTGTTTTAACTAATTTACAAGGCGATATTGTAAGTGATTTATGTGCTGGATTGGTTGGTGGGCTTGGTTTTGCGCCTTCATCTAATATTGGTGATCATATTTCTATTTTCGAGGCTGTGCATGGAACTGCGCCAGATATAGCAGGTAAAAATATTGCTAATCCAACCTCTCTGTTATTGAGTGGATTAAATATGTTGAGACATTTAGGTATGATGAGTAAGGCAGCAATGATTGAAAACGCTTTGTTATATACCCTAGAATCTGGAATTCATACTGGTGACTTTGGAGACAAATCAACTCCAGCTTTGAATACTACTCAATTTACACAAGCAATTATTGACCATTTCGGTAAACAGCCTAAGATCAATTCTAGAGCTATTTTAAATGATTTTGAGTTTACTCCTAAGAATACGAATATTTCAGAAAACCCTATGTTATTAGGCACCAAAAAAGAAGAACATAAAATAGTGGGTGCAGATATTTTTATTGAAAGTGCTTTGCAACCTAATGCCATTGCTCAAATAGCAAGTAAACATGAAAAACCTAATTTGAAATTAATCATCATCTCTAATAGAGGTACACAAGTTTGGCCTACCGGATCTGTTTATACCAATTTGGTTGATCAATTTCGCTTACGATTTGAGACTGAAGAAGGTTCAGCACTATTACAAAGTGATATTGTAGATTTGTATAGTTCTTTATCTAAGGATCTGCAAATTAGTTCCGTTGAGGTTTTAAGCATGTGGGGTGGTAAAAAAGCCTACAGTTTGGCTCAGGGTCAATAGTTTCGGTTTTTTAACAGATTCTTCCATTTTTTGCCCTCCATTTGGAATAAAATTGAATTTTTGGGAGTGAAAAAATACATTTTTAGCGTAATTTCACCTCTCAATTACAAACTAGCTTTTTACTATGGCAGAAGTTATATTAATGCCCCGTTTAAGTGATACCATGACTGAAGGTGTTATTGCAGCATGGCATAAAAATGTGGGGGATACAGTTAAGAAAGGGGATTTATTGGCAGAGATAGAAACGGATAAAGCTACCATGGAATTGGAAAGCTATCAGGATGGTGTTTTATTACATATTGGTACCCCTCGTGGAGGTAAATTACAAGTAAATGATTTGTTAGCCATTTTCGGTAAACAAGGGGAAGATATTACTGCATTGATTGCACAAAATTTAGCAGGGGCTGCTCCAGCTCCCGCTGCCCAAGCTGCAGCCCCTGCTGCAACAACAAATACTGCTTCATCACCTGCAAACACATTAGATGTTTCAGCAATGGAAGAAGTAGTATTGATGCCAAGATTAAGTGATACGATGACAGA
>CANHUW010000154.1 GCA_947463975.1 Bacteroidota bacterium | reverse complement strand
TTAATTCGTCTACCGCAATAGCGCTATCTATATTACGCTTCATTACTTCTTTGCCTTTGTATAAAGTAATTTTACCAACTCCACTGCCCACATATCCAAAATCAGCATCTGCCATTTCTCCGGGACCATTTACAATACAACCCATGATGGCAATTTTTAGCCCTTTTAAATGATGAGTTACTTTTCTAATTTTAGCAGTAGTTTCTTGTAATTCAAATAGTGTTCTACCACAACTTGGACAAGAGATATATTCAGTTTTTGAGATTCTAGTTCTTGTTGCTTGTAAAATCCCAAAAGCAGTAGCGTTTAAAAATTGTTCAACTGTTTTATTTTGAACATAGTTTCTTCCAGAAACATTACTAAAATTTTGGGATGCTTTAGCATATGCATCTTCAGATAAACCTAAACAAATTCCATCTCCCATTCCATCTAATAGTAAAGCACCTGTTTCTGTTGCAAAATGAATTAAATGTTCGTCAATGGTAGACCAATTGCTATCTGTTACCAATATTACTGGAGTGGTAATACCGAGATCCATTAATTTAATCATCATACGTCTAACTCCAGACATGGCAAATTGAACATTACTACTTATACAAAATACGATGGTTGGATCTTTTGCTAAAGTCAATAGTTGTTCATCAGAAAAAGGAGCGTTGGTTGAATAAGCATCTAATGCGATAAAGTTCAATACAGCACTTTTATTAGCCGCACCCAAATATTCAGCAGCGTCAAAAATAGGCAAGCTCTTCTGCTCACCATTTGAAGGTTTCCAAGCAGCTGCATGCTGGATAATTCTTAAAGTACCAGGTAAATCAAACTCAATAGATTGATTCCCTATGAATACATAATCTGCAGCAGCATCTGCAATACTCCATTTGTCTGTATCTGCATTATATGTATAACCTATACTAGTCAAAACTGCTCTATCAATAATTGTTAACTTGCTTAAGTCTGCCACTACTACTGGAACTTGTTGATGTCCAATATTCTCCACTGAATGAGTATTTCTTCTTTTATATTCAAAAGGACTATAAGGCAATTTTTCGACAGAAGGAATTTGCATACTATTCACTATTTGCGAATTGTATCTTTTTACAATATCACGACAAACAGGGATCTCCAATTCAGGATCTTCTGTTAAACTTACTCTTATAGTGTCTCCAATACCATCTTCCAATAACGTTCCAATACCAATTGCACTTTTAATTCTTCCATCTTCACCGTCCCCAGCTTCTGTTACTCCTAAATGCAATGGATATGCTTCCCCAAATTCATTGTGCATTTGCTGAATAAGTAATCTGTAGGCCTGAACCATTACTTGAGGATTACTAGATTTCATACTTAAAATAATTTGGTGGTAATCCAAACTTCTGGCAATTCTCAAAAATTCCATAGCACTTTCTACCATACCAATTGCTGTATCACCATATCTACTCATGATTCTATCACTCAAAGAACCGTGATTGGTTCCAATTCTCATGGCTGTTCCATGCTCTTTACAAATCAATACCAAGGGAGAAAATTTCTCTCTAATGCGTTCTATCTCTTCAACATACTCAGCATCTGTATAATCTATTTGTTCAAATTTTTTCTTGTCAACATAATTGCCCGGGTTCACTCTTACTTTTTCAATAATTTTAGCAGCTATTTCTGCAGCATTAGGAGTAAAATGAATATCAGCAACTAATGGTATATCATACCCCTTTTCGTTTAAAGCCTTCTTAATCAATGCTAAATTCTCGGCTTCTTTTTTGCTTGGTGCAGTAATACGAACCAACTCAGCTCCAGCTTCAATACACTTGATGACTTGAGCAACGGTTGCATCTGTATCCATAGTATCTGTCGTCGTCATGGTTTGCACCCTAATTGGATGACCGCCGCCAATAATTAAATTACCCACTTTTACTTCGCGCGTAATAAATCTTTTATAATTAGTTAAAGAGTTACAATAGTATTGCATAGGTTATTTTAATAAATGTTAAAATTATCTTCTGCCTTTTAAGAATCCTTGTTGTAATAAAATTTGTTTAAGTACTTCAATGTTTTTATTAGGAAATTCTTCTGCCTTTAATGATTTGGTAGATAGCACAAAAAAGTAAACATGTTTATTCTCTTCTATATAACCTAACACCCAACTTTGGTGATTAGCATTAGATGATGTAGTTGTTATATAACTTAGCTTATAACTGGCGTTGTCTTCTTTTAAGATCATCTTCTTTACAATATCCTGAGATCTTTTCTGAAAATACAATTGATTAAAATATAATCTTTTAATCAATCCTAATTGTTCATCAGGCGTAATCTTTAACGAATTGTCTGACCAAAATTGCGTCATATCTGCACTCACAATACCCTTACCATAACGCAAAGAATCAATTACTTTTAAAATGGCAGTTCTCCCTATTTCTTGAATCAATTGTTGATATACAACAGTAGAATCCAAATTTTTCCATGAATGGGTGTCTTGATTCATCATACCTCTTTCTACTCCAAGTAATGCCGGAACTAAAAAGAAAGTATTTAAAGGTGCTACAGCAGAATCTTTATAAGCGGCTAAATTGTGTATTATAAATTGCTCCGTTCCATTGTCCAATAAAGCAAAGCTTCCATACATGCCTGCACTATCTAATATTTTGCCAATAGAAGCGTCATTTTGAACATTGTTGGGAGTACAAGCCGAAATAAAGGCAAATAAACTAATCAAAACAACTGTTGTACATCTCATAAGGTGAATTTTCATTTCAATAGCAAAATTACCATTTAATCACAATAAAAAGCCCCGAATAGAAGACTATTCGGGGCTTTTAGTAGAATATTTTAGACTAGTTAATACCCAATAATTCCACATCGAATATTAAAGTAGATCCAGGTCCAATCATGGCCCCTGCAGAACGCTCACCATAAGCTAATTCTGAAGGAATGAACAATCTCCATTTGCTTCCTACAGTCATTAATTGAACAGCATCCTGCCATCCTTTAATAACTCCACTTAAAGGAAAGCTAATAGGCTCGCCTCTTTGAACCGAGCTATCAAATATCTCGCCATTAATTAAAGTGCCATGATAATGACATTTTACATTACTTTTTAATGTAGGCTTTTCAGTGCCAGTACCTTCATTTAAAATAAGGTATTGTAAACCACTTGTCAATTTAACAACACCTGGTTTTTTGGCATTCTCTTCTAAGAATGCTTTTCCTGCAGCTCTGTTGACTGCGATTTTTTCGTTCATCATTTTATCTTGGTAGTTTTTAATACAAATATCTATAAGGCTATCTGGAATAACAGACTTGGATTGAACACCTGCTTTAAAGCCTTGTTCAAAAATAGCCATATTAATTTCTTGTAAGCCTTGACCCTTCATGCTTTGCGCAATTCTGTATCCTAGTGCATAAGAAGCACTGTCTTTTGTATTTTTCATTGCTTGCGCAGGAGTATACGTAATAGCTAATTTTGGCTTAGCTACAGGGGTGTTTACTTTTTTGGTTTGAGCAGCAGCGAATAAGCTTACAGTCAAACATAGAATCAATAATCCTTTTTTCATAGTATATCTATCGATTAATTAATGTATTTAATTGTTTAGCTACTTTTTCAGTAGGCATCAAAGCTACTACTTTCTTCATTTCTTTGGCAATTTCTTCATTACAAAGATTCCCAATACTGCCTTCATGAACATGCGCAATTTGAGTTGAATA
>CANHUW010000153.1 GCA_947463975.1 Bacteroidota bacterium | reverse complement strand
TTTGATTGATTCGCTAATGATGTGTCCATCCCCCCAAACACTTCCTGCCATCTAAAGCCATCGGTAGTAATGATGATTAGATTGGGGGCTTGGCTTTGGGCGTTGTCTCTTGTAACTGATGAGGTTGGTTGTTGCGCAAAAAGGATATTAACCCAAAGAAAAGGTAGTATAATAGCTAAATAGCTGATTTTCAATATTTTACCTAGATTCTGTTGCATAATGAAGCATTTGTTTTTAAAATTAATAAACATTCAACTCATTTTCAATGTTTTATTTGGCGGGATAGACTATTTAGTCTAATTTTGATGTTCAAACATTGATTTAAATAATTTAAAACAAACCATACCATGAAATTATTAGATGCGTTAAAATGGCGTTACGCTGTAAAGAGAATGAACGGTGCTAAGATCCCTGCAGAAAAAATGAACACTATCTTGGAAGCAATTCGTTTTGCACCAAGTTCTTTTGGGTTGACACCTTACCAAGTGTTGGTGATCGAAGACGAAGAAACTAGAAAAAAATTAACCCCTCATTTTTATAATCAACCACAAGTAGTGGAATCTTCTGCATTAATTGTTTTTGCTGCTAAGACAACCATCAACCAAGATACCGTTGCTGAGTACATGCAAGAAATTGCTGATCAAAGAGGTGTACCAGTAGATGCATTAAAAGATTTTGCTGGTTATATTAATGGATCAATCGCGCATCAATCTCCAGAACAATTAGCCATTTGGGCTGCGAAACAAACTTATATTGCTTTAGGTTTTGGATTAGTTGCTGCTGCGAGTGAAGAAGTAGATGCTACACCAATGGAAGGTTTTGATCCTGCTGCTGTGGATACTGAATTAGGATTAGCTGCACAAGGTTTACATGCAACATTAGCAATGACTTTAGGTTTTAGAGATGCTGCAAATGATTATTTAGCGAATGCTAAAAAAGTAAGATTTACTGCAGACAAATTATTTATTAAAAAATAATTCCTCAAAGAGTCTCTAAGACGCTTTGCCTTAAGCAAGCAATTGGAATGATTCAATTAGAATGATGTGGCGGCCCTCCGGGCCGCCATTCTTTTTTATATTAAACAATAGCGTATAAATACCCTTTTTATGATGCGTTATAGTAAATACTTTAGACCCATCATAAAAGTATTCGATGAAAAACATTAATAAGCTTTTAAACATTATTCTCTTAGCATATATGCTAAGTGGTTGCAGGAAAACAGATGATTTGCAACTAGTAAATACAAATATCTCTGAATCTCTTTCTAGAGATAGTAGTTTTATAATATTAGTGAACCTAGAATTAGATTTGAAAAATTTAATTGCTGAGAATAAAATAAGTAAAAATATAGAAGAAGATCCTGCCTTAGTAAATTTTTTAAAACAATTCAATTCAGCTTATTACAATGCTTGGCATGACTTAAAAAAACAATACGGAAATATAAAAGACCAAGATATTAAGGATGCGAGTAGATTGTATTTTGAACAACAAAAGCTTCTTGCTATTCAGCAAAATCAAATAAAATCTAATAGCATTCAGCCAAATGCAAAAAACCATTGTACCTGGGGATATGATTTATGTATTGCAGGCGTTACTGCAGGGGCTATTATTTGTCACTCAAGTTGTATTGGAGGCACTGCAGGATTTGGTGCACCAGCTTGTGTATTACTTTGTGGCACTATTCAAGTAGCCGCTGGGGCTCAATGCATGAATAGTTATTGTAATTTTATAAATTAACTTATGAGAAATTTAATCAATTCCCTTTCGCTACTATATGTAGTTATTTCTTTCTTATTTCTTAAATCGATTATTGCAACACATAAGGGCTTGATACTTTATTGTGCTGTAAATTTTATCCTTCTTATTATTGTTCTGTATATCAATAATAAGAAAAAAGAACCTTAATCTACTTTCAATATTGCTGTTCTTGGACCAATGCCCGATTCATTGAAAGCTTCTATCTGAAAATAATAAGCTTCATTTTTTTCTAATGCATTTAAATAATATTCACTTGCACTATATACCATCACACTATTGTATAATTTATTTGGATCTGTACCAAAATAAATATTGTATCCTGTTGCATTTGGATTTAGCGCCCACTTTAACCAAACATTTCTTCTTTCACTATCTCCTCTCAATGGTACAAAGTTTTTTACTGCTCCCGGATCTTGTCCATTCGCTTTCCCAAATACACGCAATCCACTGATCGCAAATTTTCCATCAGGCACATGTATATTTACCATCTTCACAAATCTTGCTTGAGTGGGTTTGTCTAACACAACATAATCATGCGGTACATCTTTTTGATGTTTGGATTTATCAATCATCAATGTCCATGTTTTACCATCTAATGATCCATACACTTGATACTGATGATAGATATTCGTATACTTACCCATTAACTCCGATCCTTCATCAGCATAGTTTATTTGTATGGCTTCAATAGTACTCACTTTACCTAAATCTGATTGTATCCACTCTCCTTGATTACCTGTTGCTGCAGACCAATAGGTTTTAATATTTTCATCTACGGCATTATTTGCAGTAAACGCACTTAATGTACTGGATACTTGCACTGGTTTATTATAGTTCAATAACATCCATCCTGTAAACTGTGACCGATCGTGATTTGCCCCTGCATGTGGAATATAGTGCGGATAATCTCCGTAAGCTGTATTGCTATACAATATACCATCTTGATCTATCTGTGCTGGCCATATACCGTTTCTTCTTTCAAAATTATTTTTCACACCAATCGCAATGGTAGAAATATGCCACCATTGATTGTAAATATCTTTATAAGTGGCCCCATGTCCTGCGCCTCTTGCAAAGCCTCCTGGCTTATAAGAAAAAGGATTGTGCTTTTGATAAGTAAATGGACCTAGTGGTTTGTCACTCACATACACCCCATCGCCATATCCACTAAACTCTGTACCTGGTGCACCATATTGTAAATAATATTGTCCATTTTGTTTATTCATCCAAGCCCCTTCCATAAAGGGTTTTAAAAATGTATTGTCTTGATGTTCACCAAATCGCTCCCATCCATGCACACTATCTACTAATTTGATCAATGATTTTTTTTCTCCAATGGGAGCAAAAGTTTTTCTATCCAATTCTTGTCCATAAATAGGATAAAAATTACTAGAGCCGTGATAGATATACAATCGATTGTCATCATCTACAAAAAATCCTGGATCCCATGCGCCTACTTTAAAACTATCTACCGCTACATGCCATTCGTCTTTGGTGGGATTGGTGCTATACCATAAACTAAAATTTTTTTCATACGTTGAACCAATCACTAGTAAACTATCTCCCAATACCACACTTGCTGGTGCACACAATTCATCATATACATTGTTCCATGGTCTTAAAAATTTTCTTGGAACAAAATTCCAATCCTTCATATCACTACTCCACCAATAACCCCATTGATTCGTACTAAACATAAAATACTTGTCTTTATACACACTGATGATAGGGTCAGCCGTTGCACGATGCTTCCCATTTTGTACAAAATTGGGAATGGGGCAATAGCCATAATCGATATTGATTGGGTTACAATAAGTTGCTTGTCGATTTGCAGCAGTTGGTGCTGATTGAGCAAATACTTGTTTGCTGGTTCCAATTTGAAAGAATAAGCATAATACAAAAGGCAAGATCAATCGTTTCATAGTGCAAATTTGATCTTTAAATATA
>CANHUW010000152.1 GCA_947463975.1 Bacteroidota bacterium | reverse complement strand
TAGCATTGCAACCTTTGCATACTAAATACAAAATCAAAAGAGTGATCGTAAGCACTTATCAAAGTGTAACCGGTACAGGTAAGCAAGCTGTTGATCAATTAATGAATGAGCGAGCTGGCAAACAATTATCAGCAGATGAGATGGCGTATAAATACCCAATTGATTTGAATGCTATTCCTCAAATTGATGTGTTCTTAGACAATGGATATACTAAAGAAGAAATGAAAATGGTGAAAGAGACTTGTAAGATTATGCAAGACGATTCTATCAAAGTAACTGCTACAACGGTAAGAATTCCAGTAATGGGAGGGCATAGTGAAAGTGTGAATGTTGAATTTGAAAACGAATTTGATTTAAAAGAAGTAATTGCGGAATTAGCTGCTGCTCCAGGAGTAGTGGTGCAACAGGATGATGCTACACAATTTTATCCAATGCCTTTATGGGCGCATGAAAAAGACGAAGTGTTTGTAGGTCGTTTACGTAGAGATGAAACGCAAGCAAAGACTTTAAACATGTGGATTGTGAGTGATAATTTACGCAAAGGTGCGGCAACAAATGCTGTACAAATTGCAGAGTATTTGGCTTCAAAGGGTATAATCTAGTTAAGTTAATTAATAATTAAAAGTAGATTGAGGGGCTCGTTTATGGGGCCCCTCAAAAAATCATAAGATGGAGTAGAGTTAATAAAATAACTTCTTTATTTTATTAACTCTATAAACTCGGCCTCGGTAATGATTTTTATCGAGGCTATTTTTTTGGCTTTCTCTAGTTTGCTGCCAGCATCTTCACCCACCACTAGGTAATTTAATTTACTACTGACTCCGCTCAAGATATGGCCACCTCTTGCTTCTACCATGGATTCAGCATCTGATCTTTTTAGTTGAGTTAATGTACCGGTGAATAAAAAATTCAAACCAGATAGATTGCCGTCTACTGCAGTGGCATTAGTTTGAATCATATTTAATCCAAGTGCGGCTAATTCCTTAATGAGTTGAATATTTTTTTCGTCATTAAAATAATGTCGAATACTTTTTGCCACTTTTACACCCACATCTTCAAATGATTGCAATTGTTCTTCTGTTAATTGAACTAGATCTAGTATATGATGAATTTGACTTGCAATGGTTTTAGCAGTGGTTTCTCCTACAAAACGAATACCTAATGCATAGATTAATCTGTATAAAGGCTGTTGCTTTGAAGCTTCTATAGCTGCTTGTAAATTATCTACACTTTTTTTACCAAAGCCTTCTAATTTCCCAATGACCGAAAAGTCTAATTGGTAAATCTGTGGAATATTTTTAAGTAATCCTAGTTCATAAAATTTTCGAATATTGGCATCTCCAAAACTTTTTATATCCATTGCATCCTTGCTCACAAAATGAATCATGCGTTCTACAACCTGTGCAGTGCATATAGGATTATTACATCTCCATACCGCTTCTGTTTCTTCTTTTTCTAGAGGGTAATCACATACTGGGCAGGTGCTAGGAAATGCAATTATTTTTTCTGTCCCTTTTCTAAGTGAACTGATGGATTGAACAATTTGAGGAATTACATCTCCCGCTCTTTCTATGATTACTGTATCGCCTAATCTTAAATCTTTTTCTTTGATGTATTCTTCATTGTGCATGGAGATACTTGATACGGTTACTCCTCCTATTGCCACAGGCTGTAGTTTAGCAACAGGTGTAACAGCGCCGGTTCTGCCCACTTGAAATTCTACATTTTCTAAAATAGTCGTTGCCTGTCTTGCTTTAAATTTATAGGCAATGGCCCATCTAGGATGATGAGATGTCATGCCTAGTTTTTCTTGTAAAGCAAAATCATTTATTTTAATCACTAAACCATCAATTTCATAAGGCAGATGATCTCGCTCTAATTCAAAATCTTTACAGAATTGAATAACACCTTCAATATGGGGAAATAATTTTTTCTCTTTTTGTGGTGATCTGAATCCCATATTCCATAAGAGTTCTAAAGAACCACTATGTGTTTTAAGCAAGTCTGGGGTGCTAGCACCTGCATGTAAAGTATAAAAACTGATATGATAAATAAACGCATCCAAATTTCTGTCTGCAACTTCTTTTGGATCTTTCATGCGAAGACTTCCTGCTGCAGCATTTCTTGGATTAGCTAAAGTGGGTAATTGTTTTGCAAGTAACTTTTGGTTAAAATCATCAAAAGATTTTTTACTCATGATGACTTCTCCTCTAATTTCCATTTGTTGAATACCATAAGAAGACAATGGAATACTTAAAGGAATAGATCTGATTTGTTTGATGTTTTGGGTAATCTCTTCACCTGCTACACCATCTCCTCTAGTACAAGCTCTAACTAGCATATCATTTTCATACACTAAAGAAATACTTGCGCCATCAAATTTTGGTTCGACACAATAATTGATATTGTCTAATTGAGCTCCTTCTTTTGCTTTGCGATCAAAATCATTTAAATCATCTGCGTCATAACTATTCTCCAAACTTAACATGGGTACCAAATGTGGATGTGTCTCAAATTGATTATTCAAGCTATTTCCAACCCTTTGACTTGGTGAATCAGCACTGATTAAGCTAGGATTAGCTGCTTCTATCTGGAGTAATTGTTGGTATAGCTGATCGTATTCGAAATCGCTTATTAATGGATGGGCTATCACATAATATTGGTACTCGTGAAATTGTAGCACCTGTTTCAAGGCAGTTAATTCTATATGATGAGGGTTTTTTAAGAAATCCTTGGTAACAGCTTCAAGCCCTTGTATTTGTTCTTTATTGTACATGATTGGAAATGTCTGCTAAAATACAAATTGTTTTATTCTTTTATTTCGTATTTTGGCAACTAGAACGATTATTTTCTTGATTGCCTATGATTATTTCTGCCAATAAGGATGCAGCTTTATTAGTGAGTGGTTATCCAACAGTGCCTTTAACGGTTGACTGTGTCATTTTTGGTTTTACAGATAACCAATTAAAAGTATTGCTTATTAGGAGTGACTTGGAGCAATTCAAAGACCAGCTATCACTTTTAGGAGATGTGGTTCAATCTAATGAGGACTTAGATACTGCGGCTCATAGGGTCTTATTAGAAAGAACAGGTATGCAGAATGTGTACTTGGAACAGGTGCATACTTTTAGTAAAGTGGATAGGCATCCAGGAGGGAGGGTTATTACTACCGTATATGCATCGCTTTTAGACTTCAAACATGAAGAATTGAAAATTCACGAAAATGAGCTTAAGTGGCATACTGTAAGCCAAATCACCCAAATGGCGTTTGACCATAAGCAAATTTTAGAGGTGTGTTATGCCTGGTTGCAAAAAAGAATTCAAGAGCATCCATTGGCTTTTAGCTTATTACCTGAAAAATTCTCTTTGAGACAGGTGCAGAATGTATACGAGGCTATTTTGGGCACCCAACTGGATCGAAGAAATTTTAGAAAAAAATTTGCAAGCATGGGCTTGTTAATCGATACTAACGAAATGGAACTGAATGTAACGCACCGTCCTGGTAAGTTGTATAAGTTTGATTATGCCCAATATGAGTTAAGTAAGCGAAATTGGGTGGGTATAGATTTTTAAATACCTTTAGGCACTTTTACAAATAGGTATTACTATGTTATATTCAATGACCGGATACGGTAGGGCGGAGAGCAATTTTAATGAAAAGACATTTATTGTCGAAGTAAAGTCTTTAAATGGAAAGCAATTTGACC
>CANHUW010000151.1 GCA_947463975.1 Bacteroidota bacterium | reverse complement strand
TAAGTAGTTGATCAAAAGCGGTAATTAATTTCCCCGTATATACAATATCTGTAGGAATTCCAGTATTCAACCAAAACTGGTTCATACAATGAATTTGTTCGATGGTTGTTTTGGCATATCCACCTTGATGGAATTGATGTAATAAAGTATAAGGCTTTCTAGTGTCGGGAAGTATGGCATTAATTTCACTATATATGGTTTCTTCGTTTTTCAATACAGGTATACCAATTATTTGTTGATGCGGTTTGCTGATACTTATTAAACCTGAAAGCATTGTACCTGTCCCAACCGCAGCTATAATATAATCGTAATGATTGAGTGCTACTTCTTCTTGAATACTTGCAAAACCTTCACAACCTAATTTTCCATATCCTCCTTCATTTATAAAATAAATTGATGAAGTATGCTGGTCTCTTAGTAGTTCCTTTTTCTTTTCTTGAAAATCGGATCTACCTAAAAAAATAAGTTGTATTCCATAGCCAATAGCTTCTTGCAAACTTGGCGTTATGGGTTCGTCAACATTGGCTCTTATATAGCCAATCGTTTTGAATCCTAGATATTGTCCGGCATACGCCAAAGCCACGATATGATTTGAATAAGGGCCTCCGAAACTAGCAAGGGTATCTGCTTTTTGTTCTTTGGCCTGTAATAAGTATTCTTTTAATTTATACCATTTATTACCACTTACAATGGGGTGCACTAAATCAAGTCTAAGCATGTCCACCGAATTACCTAGTGTTTCAAAATTGGTTAAAGAAGATATAGTGGCTTTTGTATGCAAACTTTTATTAATTAGTGAAAATCAGTTATTTTTGCAGACAATATTTGCCTGCGTGGTAAATGTACAATTAATTAAAAAAATAGTGAGATGAGTGCACCTACATTAGTGATTTTAGCAGCGGGAATGGCAAGCAGGTATGGTAGTCAAAAGCAAACGGAAGGATTTGGTCCAAATGGGGAAACCATTATGGATTATTCCATATATGATGCTATCAGAGCTGGATTTGGTAAAGTAGTATTCATTATTAGGGAAGATTTTAGCGAAGCATTTAAAGCAAGTTTTGAACCTAAATTAGCAGGCAAAATCGCTACTGATTATGTGTTTCAATCTTTAGATAAGTTCACAGAAGGTTTTACAGTAGCAGCAGATAGAACCAAGCCTTGGGGAACAGCTCATGCATTGTTATGTACTAAGGGAGTAGTGAATGAGCCATTCGCAGTGATCAATGCAGATGATTATTATGGTGCTGAAGCATTTAAAGAAGCGTATCAATTTTTAACGACAACTTGCTCTGAAAAAGAATATTGTATACTTGGCTATGAATTATCCAATACCTTAAGTGAAAATGGAACAGTGAGTAGAGGGGTTTGTAGTGTAGATGCCAATAATAACCTAACAGCGATTAACGAGCGTACAAAAATTTACAGAACAGCAGCAGGTCAAATTGTATTTGAAGAAAATGGTATTGAAACACCATTGAAAGAAGATACCAGAGTAAGCATGAACTTTATGTGTTTTGCGCCTGGTTTTATTGATTTGTGTGGAAGCGAGTTTAAGTTATTTTTAGAGAAGCAAGGCCAAGAATTAAAATCTGAATTCTATATTCCATTTGTGGCTGGAAGATACAGCGAATTAAAAATGGGTAATGTAAAAGTGATCCCTACCAATGCAAAATGGTTTGGGGTAACTTATAAAGAAGATGCGCCAGGTGTAAAAGCAAGTATTGATACCTTAGTAGCTTCTAATATTTATCCTGCTAAGCTTTGGTAATACCTTATCTGTTTAAATTGGACTAATTACAGATTGTGATGATAGACGCTTAGTATTAATTATAAGACTTGATGGAATATATATAGTCTTTAAAATTGCTGATATGGCTTTTTCTATCTTTCCCTAATTTTGAACTTGCCTTAGCTAATTTTATTTTCACCTCTTTGGTAGATTCATTCTCTTTAATGGTATTCACTAAGTCATAAATCTTTTTAGACTTAATCGCAAAAGCTACTCCCTCGGCTTGTTTTTGACGAGTACTGATGATGCCAATTAGTTCTGCATTATCATTAAACACAGGCGCTCCAGAGTATCCAGGATTGGCGCTAATTTGAATTTGATAGGCATTGCTATCTCCTTCAAAACCTGATTGAGCACTTAAATATCCTTTTCCATATACAATATCATTATCCGTTCTTGGGTAACCTAAAGTGAAAATTTCTTCTCCTAAATCAGATTTTTTCTTTCTAATAGTGAAAGGTAATTGTTTAGGTTGTTTAAACTCTTCATCATTGATTTGTAAAAGTGCTAAGTCTAATGCTTTATCAGCATAAATAATATCAGCCTTTAATTCTTCTCCATCACTATTTACTACAATAGCACTGTTGCCTTTTAATACGTGTGCATTGGTAATCACAAAACCTTTGGTGTCAATTAAAAATCCAGAACCGCCACTCACCAACTTTGCATTTTCCGGTAATTTGGTTTTTACTTCGTTTAATAAATGACCCTGCACTTTTTGATTTTTCTTAATGACTTCGATGGCTTTACTTAATTGTAAAACTTGAGATCCATTCAAGCTGGGAGAGAAGTACATGATCATTGAAGAAGTGAACAATGCAATGAATCCACCAACTGATGCAGCAATAGCGGTTACTTTTTTGTATTTATTCCAAAGAACAATTACTTTTCCTTTAGTGGTGTGCTCATCTATTGATTTCCATTCGCCTGCCTGGTGTAATTGATCAAATGTTTGCTTAGATAATTGAGCAAAGTTTTTGCGCTTTGCATATTGGTCCATCTGATGTAAAAACATTTCATGTTCTACTACCATTTGGTCAATTTCGGGTGTTTTCTTTCGGATGGATTCGAATTGAGCCATCTCCTGAGTAGACATTTCGCCTACCAGGTATCTTTCTATAGCTTCTAATAATTGAATATCATCCATTGTTTAGTCTCCTATATTGTATTGCGAAAAGAATAGCTTCTTTAAGCGCATTAAACATTTATATTTTTGGTTCTTCGCGTTGTCTGCATTCGTGTAGCCAAAATCATCGGCTAATGCTTGCATCCCTTTTTTATTTAAATAGTAACCTTCTAAAAGGCTTTTACAAGGTTCTCCCAAACTATTCAAAGCTCTGTTCATAATGGAGAAAGCGGCATCTTTCTTCTGAAAAGCTTCCAAATCCGCTTCTACTGCTATACTCTCTTCTTCTGTACTTAATGGAGCATTGTATTTGCTCATTTGTTGTAAGCGCTTGAGCCACAAGTTTTTACAAATAGAAAAGAGGTAGGTTTTAATTTGGCAACTTAATACAAAACTATCCGATTGGACTTTTTCATATAAAGTGATCATGGCTTCTTGGAAAAGATCTCTTGCGTCATCAAAACTTCCATTATTGTTGAGCACGAAGTGCTGAATCATGGCAAAATGACTTTTGTAAAGGGCTTCTACCGCTTTAGAGTCATTTTGGGCTAGCCCCTTTAAAAGGGCTTGTTCATTGATTTCAGCTTTCAAGAGATTAATACTTAAGTGACTCAAAAGTAACCCAAAATCCCTATTTATTTATTTTTTTAGATTTTTTTGAAAAACCTAGGTTACCTTCTTCTTGTTCTAGTATTAATGGTATAAATTAATTAATTAAAAACTTTCTTATGAAAAAAGTATTCGCAATTTTCGCTATCGCTGCATTAGCTGCTTGTGGTGGCGCTTCTACTGAAGCTACAACTGATTCTGCTGCTGCAACTGTTGATACAGCTGCTGTTGCTGTTGATTCTAC
>CANHUW010000150.1 GCA_947463975.1 Bacteroidota bacterium | reverse complement strand
TACTTTGGATAATAAAAAATGATCACTATCCCAGGTACTGCCAGCAATAATATTTGGGTGATTAGATAGATTATTCATCCAATCAAAACTTTGCTTATTTTGAGCAGTGCTCAAGACTCTATCAAATCTTGTATCACCCGTTATAAAAATTTGATCTATTGGGTAGATAGATTCGATCAATTGTTTTGATGTATTGTCTTGCACCAACACATAGCTAAATAGTTGTAATATGTCTTTATAAAATCCTCCATACCATTGAAAGAAAATTTGATCTGCTCTAAAAATTGCAGCTACTAAAACAGTAGGAATAGATTTTTCTTTAGCTATTTTCAAATAGTAATACCAAAATTCATATTTGATAAATACAATTAAACTGGGTTGGATGGTTTCAATAAATTGTTTTGCTGCATCTGATCCATCCAAAGGAAGATAAGTGACTACATCTACAGAAGGGTCATTCTTTCTATGCAAATAACCAGAAGGGGAAAAGAAGGTTAACCAAATTTTATAACTGGGGTATTTCGCTCTGATGGCTTCAATAATGGGAAGCCCTTGTTCAAACTCTCCATAAGAAGCTGCGTGTATCCAAATAATGGGTTGATCCATCTTGGCCTTGGCTTCTTGAATCTCTTTCCAAACCTGTTGTTGTCCAATACACCAATCACTGGCCTTTTGGTTAAAAATGGCCAATATACTAGCAATTTTAGGGTATAAAAACAGGAATAGTTTGTACAATACCATACGGGGCAATTTAGGGTTTTTATTGTAATTTTGACCAAATTTTAATGGATGCGAAAAATTCAAATGGTAGATACTAAAACACAGTATCTAGCTATTAAAGACGAGGTGGATGCTGCGATACATGAGGTATTGGATTCGGCTGCATATATTAATGGGAAAGCGGTCAAAGATTTCTCACAACATTTAGCCACTTATTTGGATGTAAAACATGTTATTCCATGTGCCAATGGTACAGATGCTTTACAAATTGCCATGATGGCATTAGGGCTTCAACCAGGAGATGAAGTAATTACTCCTTCTTTTACTTATATCGCTACCACTGAGGTAGTGGCTTTGTTAAATTTAAAACCGGTTTTTGTAGATGTAGATCCAGTGACGTATTGTATGGATATCGAAAGTTTGAAAAAAGCGATCACTCCTAAAACCAAGGCAATTGTTCCAGTACATTTATACGGACAAGCTGCACCGATGGAAGAAATTTTAGCTATTGCAAAGGCGCACAATCTATATTTGATCGAAGACAATGCACAAGCTATTGGATGTGATTATACTTTTTCGGATGGTACAAAAAAGAAAACAGGCACCATGGGTCATATTGGAGCTACTTCCTTTTATCCAAGTAAAAACTTGGGAGCATTTGGAGATGGAGGAGCTTTATTTACCAATGATGCAGTTTTGGCGAATAAAATGAGTATGATTGCCAATCATGGTCAATCAGAAAGATATTATCATGATGTAGTTGGATGTAATTCAAGATTAGATTCTATGCAAGCAGCCATTTTAAACATCAAGTTGAAGCACTTGAATGAATATAATGCTGCAAGACAAAAAGTAGCTGCATATTATTCAAAAGGTTTTGCTTCTATTGATCAAATAATTACTCCAGCGACTGCATCTTATACAACACATGTGTTTCATCAGTATACCATGCAATTAAAAAATGTAGATAGAGATAAATTCATCGCACATTTAGCTGCTAAAGATATTCCTTGTATGATATATTATCCAGTACCTGGGCATTTACAAAAAATGTTTGGCGAACAAAATATAAGAACATGGGATTTGCCGGTAACAGATAGCTTAACACCTTGTGTATGCTCATTGCCCATTCATACAGAAATGGAAGAAGCGCAATTAGCATATATAGTAGAAGGGGTACAATCATTCTTTAAAGCCTAATCATTTAAATTCATCATAAATGAAAATAGCAGTAGTAGGCACAGGATATGTAGGATTGGTAACAGGAACTTGTTTTGCGGAGACAGGTAATAAGGTAATCTGTGTTGATATTGATCAAACTAAAGTGGATAAACTAAGTTCAGGTCATATCACTATTTATGAGCCAGGTTTAGAAAAGATTTTTCTAAGAAATATCAAAGAGAGTCGTTTAAGATTCACCACAAAATTAGAAGAGGCAATAGCCGATGCAGAGATGATCTTTTTAGCATTACCTACACCTCCGGGTGCGGATGGTAGCGCAGATTTAAAATATGTGTTGGGTGTTGCGGATCATTTAGGAAAAATTTTAAAGGGCTATAAAGTAATCGTTAATAAGAGCACTGTGCCAGTCGGTACTGCTGATAAAGTAAGTGCAGCGATTGCTAAAAATTATAAAGGGGAGTTTGATGTAGTGAGTAACCCAGAGTTTTTAAGAGAGGGCGTTGCGGTGGATGATTTTATGAAACCTGACAGAGTGGTGGTGGGTACAAGATCGGATAGAGCGAAAAAATTAATGAGCGATTTATACGCCCCATTTGTGAGACAGGGTAATCCTGTGATCTTTATGGATGAGCGTAGTTCGGAGTTAACTAAATATGCAGCGAATAGTTTCCTAGCAACCAAGATCTCATTCATGAACGAGATTGCTCAGTTGTGTGAAAGAATGGGAGCGGACGTGGATATGGTTAGAAGAGGGATTGGCTCTGATGACAGAATCGGCAAGCGTTTCTTATTCCCGGGCATTGGATACGGTGGATCTTGTTTTCCAAAAGACGTGCAAGCATTGGTACAATCCTCTAGCGAAGTGGATTATGATTTTGAGATTTTAAAAGCAGTGGAGAAAGTAAATGCACTTCAAAAATTACATTTAGTACAAAAGATAAATAGATACTACAAGAACAATTTACAAGGCAAGCATTTTGCTTTATGGGGATTAGCGTTTAAACCCAATACGGATGATATCAGAGAAGCACCAGCATTAAGTATTATTGATGCTTTAACTAAAGCAGGTGCAACCATCACAGCTTATGACCCAGAAGCGATGCCGAATGTAAAAGCACAGATAGGAGACAAAATCAAATACGCAACCAATCAATACCAAGCTTTAGAAAAAGCAGACGCTTTGATTATTGCTACAGAGTGGAGTGAGTTTAGAACCCCCGATTTTGAAATAATGGAACAAGCCTTAGCTACTAATAAAATCATCTTTGATGGCAGAAACTTATTTGATGTACAGAAGATGAAAGAACTAGGGTATCATTATGAAAGTATCGGAAGACAAGATGCATAACATGAATCAACAAAGAATATTAATTACAGGAGCAGCCGGATTTTTAGGATCTCATTTATGTGATCGCTTTATCAAAGAGGGCTATTATGTAATGGCGATGGATAATTTAATCACAGGAGACTTGATGAATATTGAGCACCTAAGATCGAATGAAAACTTTGAATTTATCCATCACGATGTAACGAAATACATTGATATAGAAGGAGGCTTAGATTATATTTTACATTTTGCTTCTCCTGCAAGTCCAATAGATTATTTAAAGATTCCTATTCAAACACTAAAAGTGGGTGCATTGGGAACGCATAACCTGTTGGGATTAGCTAAAGCAAAGGGTGCAAGAATACTGGTTGCAAGTACCAGTGAAGTATACGGAGATCCATTGGTTCATCCACAAACAGAAGAGTACTGGGGTAATGTAAACCCAGTGGGTCCTAGAGGGGTGTATGATGAAGCAAAGCGTTATATGGAATCTATCACCATGGCTTACCATTCATTCCATCATGTAGAAACTAGAATCATCAGAATCTTCAATACCTATGGTCCAAGAATGCGTCTGAATGATGGAAGAGCC
>CANHUW010000149.1 GCA_947463975.1 Bacteroidota bacterium | reverse complement strand
CATCTCATCTGCTGATAATTGTTTGCCAGCTCGCTCATTCATTAATTGATCAACAGCTTGCTTACCTGTACCGGTTACACTTTGATAAGTGCTTACGATCACTCTTTTGATTTTGTATTTAGTATGCAAAGGTTGCAATGCTACTACCATTTGAATGGTAGAACAGTTTGGATTAGCAATAATCATATCTTCTGCAGTTAATACAGAAGCATTTACTTCAGGAACTACCAATTTTTTAGTTGGATCCATTCTCCATGCAGAAGAGTTATCAATCACGCGAATACCTGCAGCAGCAAATTTAGGGGCCCATTCTGTTGAAGTGCCACCACCTGCAGAAAAAATAGCTACTGCTGGTTTTGCAGCAATACCCTCTTCCATAGCAACTACCTTATATGCTTTACCTTTAAACATTACTTCCTTACCCGCAGAACGAGCAGAAGCAACAGGGATTAATTCAGTTACTGGAAAATTTCTCTCAGCTAGTACTTGTAACATTTTTGTGCCTACTAGCCCTGTGGCACCAACTACTGCAACACGCATTGTATGTAAATTATTCTTTAAAAAAATTAAACTAATTCAATATCGAAGTTCACTAACTGCACAAAAGATTGAACACGTTCTTTAATATCATCTACATTAATTTCAGTTAATCTTTGTGTTCCAAATTTCTCCACACAGAAACTTGCCATTGCACTACCTAAAATAATGGCAGACTTCATGTTTTCAAAAGAAATATCTTTTGTTCTAGCCAAATGTGCAACAAAGCCCCCAGCAAATGTATCACCAGCCCCAGTTGGATCAAATACTTCCTCTAAAGGCAATGCAGGAGCGAAGAAAACTTCATTCTCATGAAATAACAATGCACCATGCTCTCCTTTTTTAATAATTAAATATTTTGGACCCATGGTCATAATTTTCTTAGCTGCTTTCACTAAACTGTATTCGCCACTCAATTGACGCGCTTCACTATCATTCACCAATAATACATCTACTAAGCTAATGGTATGCTTTAAATCGTCCATCATAATTTCCATCCAGAAATTCATGGTGTCCATTACAATTAATTTTGGACGATTTTTCATTTGTTTGATTACACTACTTTGAACAGCAGGGACTAAATTACCCAACATTAAAATTTCACAATCCTGATAACTTTCTGGAACAACTGGTTGGAAATTTTCCAACACATTTAATTGTGTATCTAATGTATCTCGCGTGTTCATATCTAAATGATATTTACCACTCCAAAAAAATGTTTTCTCGTCTTTTTTAATTTGAACACCTTCTAGTGTAACCCCTCTATTCGTTAAAGCATCTAATTCTGATTGTGGAAAATCTCCACCCACAACAGAAATCTGTTTTACCGGTGTAAAATTGGAGGCACACCATGCAATATAGGTTGCAGCTCCGCCGATAATTTTATCACTTTTCCCGAAGGGAGTTTCTATAGCATCAAATGCCATTGATCCTACTACTACTAAAGACATGTATTTTGGTTTTTTTCAGCTGCGAAACTACGATATTTTTAGTCAGTAAAAGACTTGAAACACAAGTGCTTGATAATCAGAAAACTAACAAAAATGTCGATTTATTTGAAAAATATTAGTATTTCATCGAGTTAATTTGATAGTTTTGTACTAACAAATCACTCAAAAAATTAGTTTTATGGCAAGGATCAAGACCGAAAAGAATATATCTAGAAAGGATGTTATTGTTAGTAAAGCTGCCACATTATTTAGAGAAAAAGGATATAAAGCTGCAAGTATGCGTGATTTAGCGGAAGCAGTGGGTGTAGAAGCAGCTAGTTTATACAATCATATTAAATCAAAAAGCGAGTTATTACATGAATTGGTATTTAATGTAGCCAACCGTTTTATGGTAAAATTAGATGAGATTGAATCTGAGAACATTAGTTCTTTAGAAAAGATGGAGAAGATTCTTCGTTTTCATATTGATGAGATGATCAATCATTATGAAGAAGTATATGTAAATGATACAGAATGGAAGCACTTATCTGATCCATACTTATCTAATTACCAAAATCAAAGAAGAGTATATCGTAAGCGTTTAGCAGCAATTATTGAAGAAGGTATCCGTAATAAAGAAATTAAAGCTATTGATGCTCCAACTGTAGTATTGATATTTTTGCATGCTGTCAGTGGTATCGAAAGCTGGCATAGATCAACCAAAAAAATTAGCGCTTTAGAATTAGAGCAAAATATGGTGACCATTTTGATTGATGGATTAAAGGCTACTAAGTAAGCCTTTTGCACTAACTTTGTGCATTAATACATAACAAGTGTCTGAAAAGAATTTTATTGATTACATCCGCATTTTTGCACATAGTGGACATGGTGGTGCAGGATGTAGACATTTCCTAAGAAATAAATTAACTGCAAAGGGTGGACCCGATGGAGGTGATGGTGGCCGTGGTGGTCATATCATATTAAGAGGAAATGCGCAATTATGGACCTTATTACATTTACGCTATTATAAAAACGTCATTGCTGATAATGGAGAGAATGGAAGTAAAAACAATTGTACAGGTAAAGATGGAAAAGATATTATTATTGAAGTTCCATTAGGCACTATTGCAAAAGACGAGGAGACAGGTATTGTTGAAGCTGAGATTTTACATGATGGTCAAGAGATTGTTTGGATGAAAGGTGGTAGAGGTGGATTAGGTAATAGTAATTTTGCTACTGCCACTCAACAAGTACCTGAATATGCACAACCTGGAGAAGACGGAACTGAAGGTTGGAAACAAATAGAGTTAAAAGTTTTAGCAGATGTTGGATTAGTGGGATTCCCCAATGCAGGTAAGTCTACTTTATTATCAACCATCACTGCTGCAAAACCAAAAATTGCCAATTACGCATTCACTACACTCACTCCGCAGTTAGGTATGGTAGCATATAGAGACAATAAATCTTTCTGTATTGCTGATTTACCGGGCATTATCGAAGGTGCTGCAGAAGGAAAAGGCTTAGGACATAGATTCTTACGGCATATTGAAAGAAACGCTGTGTTATTATTTTTAATACCATCAGACTCCAACGATCACAAAAAAGAATTTGAAATTCTTAAAAGTGAATTAGCTGCATTCAATCCAGAACTCTTACAAAAAGAATTCATCATTGCTATTAGTAAATCTGATTTATTAGATGATGAATTAAAAGATGCAATAGAGAAAGAATTACCAGAAAATATTCCACATATTTTTATTTCCTCCGCTACTCAGTCAAATCTAACAGAGCTCAAGGACATGCTCTGGAAAGCACTGAATTAATAAAAGGCTAAAATAAAATAGCCTATTATTAATTCTTCTCTTTTTGATTTTTTTCAATATCCCCATCTAAAAAAAATTAAGAATAATTTTTTTTAGTCAGATTGTGAAATAAAAAAGGGCTAAATTTCTTTAGCCCTTTTTTAATAAAATTACTGTGCAGCTTGCTTAGAAGCTTTGTTTCGATCGTTTTCATCTAACATAGTCTTACGCATACGAACCGACTTAGGAGTCACTTCAATACACTCATCAAACTGAATATATTCCATACACTCTTCTAAAGTGAATTGTAATTTTGGAGTAATACGAACACTGTCATCACTACCACTCGCGCGGTGGTTCGTTAATTTTTTCATCTCCACAGCGTTGATATTCAAATCACCTGGCTTAATATGTTCTGCTAATACTTGACCAGCATATACTTCTTCACCTGGCTCGATAAAGAATCTACCTCTATCTTGTAATTTATCAATAGAATAAGCGGTAGTTGTACCACCAAATTTCGCAATCAATACCCCATTGCTTCTTCCAGGAATTGGTCCTTTCCAAGGTTTGTATTCATT
>CANHUW010000148.1 GCA_947463975.1 Bacteroidota bacterium | reverse complement strand
CGAGATTACCCACGTGCAAGATGGAGCATATTTCGTGGACGAGCAAAGGTTTGGTCCTTATACCATGTGGCATCACCAACACCATTTTAAAGCTATTCCTGGTGGAGTTGCTATGGAAGACATTGTTCATTACAAGATTCCATTGGGCTTTTTAGGAGATATTGCAAATGCTTTGTTTGTCAAAAACCAATTACAGGGCATTTTTGATCATAGGTACAAAGCTGTTTTGGACCTTTGGGGTGCTTACAAGCCTTAGCTTTTCGAAAAAGATTTTTTAAAATACTTGGGGTGAATGTTCCTTGTTATGCTAAAATGCATAAACTTTGTTGTCAATTTATTACTTGCTCCATGGGACAAACAAATGGCGGACATGCACAGAAACTTTCTGTTGCCGGATTAATCGTAACTCTAGGTATTATTTACGGTGATATTGGAACCTCTCCACTCTATGTATTTAAGTCAATCATCAACGACAGAACAATTACCGAGCAATTGGTATATGGCGCCATTTCTTGTGTGTTCTGGACGCTCACTTTACAAACCACTTTCAAATATGTGTTTCTTACTTTAAGAGCAGATAATAGAGGAGAGGGAGGTATTTTCTCTCTTTTTGCATTGATAAGACGTTATGTGAAGTGGATTTATATTCCTGCAATAATAGGTGCTGCGATGTTGTTGGCAGATGGAATGATTACTCCGCCTATTTCTGTTGCATCTGCCATTGAAGGATTGGGTGGTGTGAAAGGTTTAGAAAAGATAATTGTCCCTGGTAATAATTTAACAGTGGGTATTGTAGTGGGTATTATTTCTGTAATATTTTTCTTTCAAAGATTTGGCACTAAAATAATTGGCTTTGCATTTGGTCCCATCATGTTGATTTGGTTTTCTATGTTGTTTATTCTAGGATTTTTACAAGTGGTTGAACATGTAGAAATTTTAAAATCACTGAATCCATATTTTGCTTATGATTTACTAGTGAATTATCCACAAGGCTTTTGGTTATTAGGTGCTGTATTCTTATGTACCACTGGAGCAGAAGCATTGTATAGTGACTTGGGACATTGTGGTCGTCAAAATATTCAAGTAAGTTGGATGTTTGTAAAAATTGCATTGGTTACAAGTTATATGGGTCAGGGAGCTTGGTTAATTCAACATTTAGGTGAAACTATTCCTAATGTGAATCCGTTTTTTGAAATCATGCCACCTTGGTTCTTATTAATTGGAATTGGCATTGCCACTTTGGCAACCATTATTGCTAGTCAGGCATTGATCAGCGGTTCTTTCACTTTAATTAATGAAGCCATCAGTTTAAACTTTTGGCCAAGAGTGACCGTTAAATTTCCAACAGATCAAAAAGGACAAATCTACATTCCTTCTTTAAATTTTATTTTGTGGGTAGGTTGTATTACCATGATTCTCTTTTTTAGAAAAGTGGAACATATGGAAGCCGCATATGGTTTCTCTATCATCATTACCATGATTTCTACCACCATTCTAATGAATTTTTATTTACTGAATGTAAGAAGATGGGGCCATTTACCAGTGGCAATTATTATTGCTATTTTTAGTGTAGTTGAGTTGTCTTTCTTTGTAGCAAATGTGATTAAAATCAAGGAAGCCTATATTACATTCATCTTTTCTTTAAGTATGATTTTTGTGATGATGATTTGGCATCGAGCAAGAAAAATTACCAATAGATACTTGGACTTTGTTAAATTGAAAGATTACTTACAGCCATTAACTGATTTAAGTGCAGATAAGGATGTGCCTAAGTATGCAACACACTTAGTGTATTTAACCAAAGCGAATAACCACAGAGAGATTGAGCACCGTATTATGGATTCTATATTGAATCGTAAGCCAAAACGTGCAGATATTTATTGGTTTATTCATATTGACAGAACCGATTCTCCTTATGGTATGGAGTATAGCATTCGTGAATTAGTAGACGATAAAGTAATGCGTGTTGATTTTAAGATTGGTTTCAGGATTCAACCAAGAATCAATATTTGCTTTAAGAAAGTAATGCAAGAATTGAATGAGTGCCAAGAGTTAGGCATTTATAGCAAATACGAATCTTTGAAGAGCAAGGATTTCCATACCGATATCACTTATGTGATTATTGAAAGCTTCTTCTCTATAGAAAATGAGTTGTCTTTTAAAGAAGACTTTATTATGGATACTTATTTTAATATCAAACAATTAGCACAAAGCGATCAGAAGGCCTTTGGTTTAGACAATGATATGACCATTGTTGAACATGTGCCATTGATTATTAAGGCCAACCAAAATTTAAATCTGAAACGCGTTTTTGAGTAAACTTAGTTTTATGGTAGTGGGATATAGTCGCTAATTTGATTTTGTAATCCAATTGCTATCAACCAATATTGATTGCTTGTTTTTCTTTGAATGCCCAAAGCATTCAAATTCACCATTTTGCTATCTGCGGCTAAAATACCTGCAACGCTATATTTGTCCTCTTCCTTTTGAATGATGGCAAAAGATTTTATTAAAGCATTTTTAGGCATATTGATTTGATAGCTTGTGTTTGTCTTTTTCTCTATGCTTGGAGCAGCCATGGTGTACTGAGGTACTAATGAAGGCAAAATTGCTGGGTTTCTATAATAATTGTTTTGTAAACTATCATTCCATCCATTCGCATTATTTTTAAAACTATTGCTACTAAAATAAACACTCCCCCCAGTATTCGTCAAGGATCTTAATTTTTTAATTTGATAAGGAATTTCGTTTGGATCTCTCCATGTACTAGTTGTCCCCGCTCTGTATATCCCATGTCCAATGTATAATGCTTTTCCATAAGTGTGATCATTCCACCATTGAACCAATTCATCATAATCTGCTAATGCATGTCCATGCTCCCAATATAATTGCGGTGTAACATAATCTATCCAGCCTTTTTCTAACCATAATAAGATATCCGCATATAAATCATCGTAATTCGTTTGCCCCGCTCTTGTCGCACTACCTCTGGGATCTTTGGATTTATTTCGCCAAACACCAAATGGACTTATACCAAATTGCACTCCTGGTTTAATACTTCTAATAGTAGCATTGAGTTGTTTGATTATCGTATCACAATTACTTCTTCTCCAAGTTTCTTTGTCTAAACCTCTTGGGTATTTTAAATAAGTGGCTTGATCAGGAAAATCTTTATTAGGCACTCTGTAAGGATAAAAATAGTCATCCATATGAATGGCGTCTACATCGTATCTCTTTAAAATATCTGCCACTACTTGATTGGTATGCTTCCATACTTCTGGTAGTCCTGGATTAAAATACTTTTTTCCTTCAAAATTGATAAACCATTCCGGGTGCATTTTAGACAAATGACTTGGAGCTACACTAGATTTATTAATGTTGAATACTGCTCTATAAGGGTTGATCCATGCATGAAACTCCATGCCTCTTTTATGGGTTTCTTCAATCATAAAATGTAAGGGATCGTAAAAGGGAATAGGCGCTTGCCCTTGCTTACCCATTAAATATTCACTCCAAGGCTCTAATTCAGAGGGGTATAATGCATCTCCTGCAGGTCTTATTTGCATCACTATAGCATTCATGCCATTTTTTTGATGCTTTTCAATAAGGTCAATAAATTCTTCTTTTTGCAATTCGCTACTTAAGCCTCTTTTACTAGGATAGTCAATATTTTCAACCGTAGCAATCCATACGCCTCTAAATTCAAAAACATTTTTATCCCATTTGCTAGGCTGTGCATTTGCAGAAATAAAAAAACCTACACAAAGCAGGCTACATAAAATTCTTTGCATCATAATGGGTTTATTTTGAAACTTCACGTAATTGATCTAATAATTGATTCATTGTAATGGCATCTTTTTCGCTAATACCTTTCATTAGTGCGTCTAAATG
>CANHUW010000147.1 GCA_947463975.1 Bacteroidota bacterium | reverse complement strand
TTCAACAGGCTCGTTTATTTTGATAAATCCTCCAGGCAAAGCTCTTTTATGAATATATTGGATATCTAGAACGAGTATTTTTAATATATTTTCATGAAAGCCAAAAATGACACAGTCAACAGATAAACCTGTTTGATATATTTTATCACCTTTCTCTAATAATTGCTTTAAACTTGGGTGTAAAGAAGCTTTTTTTGCCATCATTAAAGGTAAAATTATTTGTATTACTACCCTAAAAATTTTACATTGTGTCTAACTAACGTAATAATTTATATGAAAAATAGAAGAAAATTTTTAGAAGAAGCTGCAGCCTTAACAATAGGCGGTGCTTTACTAAGTAATGCAGGATGGGCCAATAGTTTATTTGCAAAAAATGAATTGCCTGCTCCGGGGATTCAGTTGTTTACATTATTTAATGAAATGGATCAGGACACTGTAGGCGCTTTGCAAAAAGTAGCAGCTGCAGGGTATAAAAATATAGAATCTGCTTTTAGCAAACAACAAGGATTCTATGGTAAAAAACCAAAAGAGTTTAAAGCTCTTTTACATGATATGGGAATGGAATGGAGATCACACCATGTAATTGGTAGACCATTCAAAATGCCACCTAACACCAAACTTCCTAATGGTCCCGATGGCAAGCCTATTACCATTCCGGTGATGAAAAATTTAGAAGATAATAGTCAAGAATTTGTGGATCAAATTGCTGAAGCAGGGGTGCCTTATTTAGTATGTGCCAATATTAATATTTCTACCGGAGATGAAATTAAAAAATCTGCAGAGGTATTGCAAAGAGCAGGAGAGCAAGCTAAAAAAGCGGGTGTACAATTAGCTTATCACAATCATGCTACTGAATTTGATGCAACAGATGGTATTATCTCTTATGATTATTTTACAAGCCAAATTAGTGCCGATATCTTGAAGATGGAATTAGATTTAGGCTGGGTATTTAAAGCAGGAAGGAATCCTGTAGAGATCTTTAAGAAGAACAAAGGCAGATTCCCTTTGTTACATGTGAAAGATATGACAGCTGCTGGCGAGATTGTTCCTTTTGGTGAAGGAACTTATGATTTTAAAGAGACGTTTAAAAATATAAATATTGCTGGCACAGAATATTTCTTCTTAGAACAAGATTTTCCAAAGAAGCCATTTGAGAATATTGTGACTTCTGTTCAAAACTTCGAAAAATTCAAGAAGAGTTTATAGTAAAAAATAAAGCCCTTAAATTTTGTTAAGGGCTTTATTTTTAATTAATGATTTGCTCTGTAATCTTTCCTGTTGTCTTATGCTTCAGGATTAATTTTTTAGCACCATAGTGAGTCATTTCTTCCTTCACTAAATAGTGATCTGCATCGTATTCTACTAAATGACTTTCTTTGGTTAAGCCTTCCTGACCTCTCCAAATATCTAATTTAACAGGTTCCCATAATTTAGATTTAGCAGATCTATAAGCTGCGTCTAAAATACAGTTCACTACATAACCATCATAGAAAGTTTCTTTCGGAGCAACGCCTTTTTCCATAGAATTAAACATATCCATAAACATATGGTTATAGCCTAATTCATTTAATTCATCACCCACAGGGAATAACCATCCTCTATCACTCTCTGCTTTCTCTGCGATATAGTCTCCACCTTTTCCAGTAGTAAACATTTCAAAGCCAGTTCTTAAGAAACTGTTAATCCAAATAGTACCTTCTGTACCCATTACCTCATCTCTTAAGTCTAGCCCACCTCTAAAAGTCCAGCTTACTTCAAATTGACCAATGGCGCCGTTCTCGTATTTTACTAAGCCAATAGCGTGGTCTTCTGCGTCAATTGGTTTTACTTGTGTATCTGCCCAACACATTACTTCAACTGGCTTAATATCTTTACCGATATAGCTTCTAGAAATCTCTACGCAATGACAACCTAGATCTAAAATACAACCACCACCTGCTTGGTTAATATCCCAGAACCATTCACTGTGTGGGCCAGGGTGAGTTTCTCTAGATTTAGCCCAAAGAATACGACCTACTGCACCTTCTTTTACACTTTGGTTGGCTTTGATAAATTTGGGAGTATATACAAGGTCTTCTAAATAACCATTGAAAATACCTGCCTCTTCTACAGCAATCAACATTCTCTTTGCTTCCTCTCCATTTCGGCCCAAAGGCTTGGTAGTCATGACTGCTTTTTTATGTTTACAACATAACATGACTGCTGCCTCATGCACATGGTTAGGAAGAGAAATACAAACCACATCCACATCTGGATGTGCAATGGCTTCTTCCATGTCTGTTGTCCAATGAGCACAATTATAATCTGCAGCAAATTGTTTTGCAGATTCTTCACGACGAGCATAGATACTCACTACTTTGTCTTTGCTTCTGTAACCTTGTAACGCATCAGCATAAAATCTGCCGATGAATCCCGAACCTAACATTGCGATACGCATCTTGTATAAATTAATTGTTTAAATAAATAGGGTTAAATAGCTTATCCAAAAGGATTGCATTTGATTTAAATTATCTTTTTTCCATCAAACGCTTTGCGTCTTCTTCTCCTTAAAGAAAAGGATAAATGCAATCAAGACAGCACCAGCAATAGCAGCAGGAGTGATCCAGATACTTGTCCAAGCATGTTGTGCTTCTCCTAATTTATTTTGATCTACTACAAAGCCACTATACCATGTTCCAATAAACATACCAACACCGTATGTAGCGAAAGTAAATAAACCTTGAGCAGCATTCTTAATGGTTTCCCCCGCTGCTTTCTCAGTATACATATAACCAGTCACAAAGAAGAAGTCATAACAAACGCCGTGTAAAATGATACCAGCATATAACATCCAGCTTGCATCTAAATTACCGTATGCAAAACAGATATATCTTAATACCCAAGCACTCATACCTAGGATCAACATTTTCTTTACACCAATTTTGTTAAACAAGAAGGGGATAGCTAGAATGAATATTGCTTCAGACATTTGTCCCATGGTCATTTTACCTGCAACATTTTCTAATCCAATTTCATTTAAGAAAGGATTAGCAAATCCGTAGTAAAAAGAAAGAGGAATACAAATCAAAATAGCAGAGATAAAGAAAATCAAATAAGATTTTTCTTTTAACATCACAAATGCATCCTTTCCTAAAATAGCTCCTAAGTCGGTTTTTGTGCCAGCACCTTTTGGAGGAGTGTTAGGTAGAATAAAACTTAGTAAACCCAATGCTACAGAAACACCAGCTGCAACATGGAAAGTACCTGCTGTTTTTTCAATACCCAATTGGCTGATGATTAAACCAGCAACGATCCATCCCAATGTACCAAATACTCTGATCCAAGGGAATTGTTTTCCTGGGTCAGTCATTTGTGCAAAGGCAACACTATTGCTTAATGCGATAGTTGGCATATACAATAAAGAGTAAATAAGAATTACCCAATAAAAGCTAGAATTGTCCACTTTAGTTGCATAGAACAAAAGTGCGGCACCTACTAAGTGTAAAACACCCATGATCTTTTGAGCTGCAAAAAATTTATCTGCAATCATACCCACAAAGAAAGGAGAGATAATGGTGGCAATAGCGCCAGCACTGTATGCGGCACCCACATCCACGCCAGATGATTTGAGTACCTCACCCATATAAGTTCCCATAGTTACATACCATGCACCCCAGATATAATATTGGAGAAACATCATGGCAGATAAAAGAAAGCCTGTCTTTAATTTCATACTTGTAGTTTTAATTAAATGAATCGTTCGTTAAATTAGCGCATTCAAAATACTAAAAAATACGGTAAAAAACGAGCTACAAGAGGGGAAATTTAACTTAACGCTTGTAAAATATCCGCCAAAATATCTTCGCGATGTTCTAATCCAATAGATATTCTGATCAGGCCAGGAGTAATGCCTGTTGCTTGACGTTCTGCTTCAGATAATTTTGCGTGTGTAGTGCTTGCTGGATGTGAGGCAATACTTCTTGT
>CANHUW010000146.1 GCA_947463975.1 Bacteroidota bacterium | reverse complement strand
CCAACAACAGATAGCAACCCAACAGCTTAATTCTAGCACCTCCTATTTTAAATCCCGCCATCCTTAATTAGTTTAGCGGGATTTTTTATTTTAAACTAAATTGTATGCGTAAAGTTTTATTCATTTTATTAATGCCTATTATTTGTTTTTCTCAAAATACTATTATAGAGAAAACAAAATCGATGGAATTTAAAAAAGGATTTTTTAATTACTACTGGGACAATGCCAATGGAAAAATATATTTAGTCATAGATAAGCTAAATACTCCTTTTTTATATGTCAACTCTTTACCTGCTGGCCTAGGATCCAATGATATAGGGCTTGACAGAGGACAAATTGGAGACAGCAGAATTGTTTACTTTAATAGAGTTGGTAAGAAAATTTTAATGGTACAACCTAATTACGATTATCGTGCATTAAGTAGTGACTCGAGAGAGCAAAAAGCAGTCAATGAATCTTTTGCTCAATCCATATTAGCAAGTTTCACTGTAGAGGCAGAAGCTGGAAACGAGATGCTTGTTGACGCAACCTCTTTCTTTTTAAGAGACGCGCATAATGCAGCCGATAAAATTAGAAAGATGCGACAAGGTACTTACACCTTAAGTGAACCGAGGTCTGCTATGTATTTACAAAACACTAAAAACTTTCCAAAGAATTCAGAGTTTGAAGCAACCTTAACTTTTGTTGGAGGTGCTGATGCAGGGAGATTTGTACAAACTGTTGCTCCTTCTACCGAGGCTTTGACTTTAAGAATGCATCACAGTTTTGTTGAATTGCCTGACGAAAATTATACTCCTAGAAAATATGATATAAGAAGTGGTTATTTTGGAATTAGTTTTTTTGATTACAGTTCTGATATAAGTGAGTCCATTCAAAAAATGTTTATTAGTAGACATAGACTACAAAAGAAAAATCCTACTGCAACTATTAGTGAACCAGTAAAACCGATTATTTATTATTTAGACAATGGCACACCAGAACCCATTAGAACTGCTTTATTAGAAGGCGCAAGATGGTGGAACCAGGCTTATACCGCAGCCGGTTATAAAGACGCATTTCAGGTAGAAATACTTCCAGACTCTGCAGACCCAATGGATATTCGTTACAATATGATTAATTGGGTACATCGCTCAACAAGAGGTTGGAGCTATGGGTCAACCATCACTGATCCAAGAACTGGAGAGATTATTAAAGGCCAAGTTACTTTAGGATCACTTAGAGTAAGACAAGACTACTTAATTTTTTCTGCTTTATTATCTCCTTATGTAGACGGGAAGCCCGTTACTGATCAGATGAGAAAAGCTGCCTTACATAGATTAAGACAATTGTCAGCACACGAAGTAGGACATACTTTAGGATTACAACATAACTATGCTTCTAGTTATAACAATCGAGCTTCTGTGATGGATTATCCTCATCCAAATGTATTCGTAAATACAAAAGGTGAAATTGATTTTTCAGAAGTTTACACTGACGAAATTGGATTTTGGGATAAAAGAGCCATCACTTATGGTTATCAAGACTTTCCAAAAGGGACCAATGAAGCAACTGCATTAAATGCTTTATTGGAAGAGAATTCTAAAACTGGTACCTTATTTATTGCAGATGCTGATGCAAGAGCTGCTAGTGGATTTCATCCTTTCGCGCATTTATGGGATAATAACGCAGACGCCATGGCAGGATTGGAACAAACCATTGCAGTTCGTAAAAAAGCTTTAGAGCAGTTTAGCGAAAATGCTATTCCAAATGGTACTCCTTTATCTAAATTAGAAGATGTATTAGTGCCTTTATACAATTACCATCGCTACCAATACGAAGCAGTGACTAAGTTAGTGGGTGGCATGAACTATAATTATAGTGTTAGAGGAGACGCACATCAAATTAAACCATCTATCCTGCCTAATGCCATTCAAACAAAAGCATTAAATGCAGCTGTTGCATGTCTTTCTGCAGCTACTTTAACCATTCCTGAAAACATCATTGCCTTAATACCACCACGTCCTCCTATGTATTATGGTGTTGGTGAATTGTTTGACAAAAGAACAGGGATGAGTTTTGATGCATTAAGCGCAGCTGAAGCATTAGCAGATTTTGAATTAGGATTCTTATTCAATACTGAAAGAGCAAATAGACTGGTTCAAAATAAAGCAAGAGCGAATACAATTGGATTAGACGATGTAATTGATGCTGTAATGAAACAAACATGGAATGCAAATATCCCTGTAGGTTTGATTGGATCTGTTCATAAACAAACCCAACAACAAGTATTAACTTGGTTACTTGGATTAAGCCAAAGTACAGATGCTACTTATGAGGTTCGTGCAATTTGTCATAGTAAATTACAAGCGCTTAAAACTAGCTTGGAATTAATTGCCAAAACAGCAACAACACATAAAGCACATTATCAATTTGCTATTGAAAGAATCAAAAATCCAGGAACCATTACATTGCCTAAAGCAGTGATGATCCCTCCAGGCGCACCAATAGGCTGCGATGTAGAGTAGCCGAGAAAAAAATTCGTTACAAATAAAAAAAATCGAGGGGCTCCTTTATGGGGCCCCTCGAAAAATAATTATAGAAAATATTTTAGCGCTTATATTTTTTAGCGCTAAAATATTACGCTAACATACGAAGTGGTTCTTCTAATAAACTTTTTAATGTTTGTAAGAACGCTGATCCTGTTGCGCCATCTACCACACGGTGATCGCAACTTAAAGTCACATTCATGACATTACCTGGAATAACTTGCCCGTTCTTTACAATAGGCTCTTGTGCAATACCACCAACAGCTAAAATACAAGCATCAGGAGGATTGATAATAGCAGTGAATTGATCTATACCAAACATACCTAAATTAGAAATAGTAAATGTACTCCCCTCCCAATCTGCTGGTTGTAATTTTTTATCTTTTGCTTTCTTTGCAAATTCTTTAACGTTACCACTAATTTGAGAAAGAGATAAACCATCTGCAAATCTTAATACAGGAACCAATAATCCTTCGTCTACTGCAACTGCAATACCAATGTTCACGTGATGATTTTCACGGATGAAATCTCCCATCCAACTGCTATTCACTTTTGGATGTTGCTTTAATGATAATGCTGTAGCTTTTACAATCATATCATTGAAGCTAATCTTAGTAGTGGCATTTTCGTTTAATAAAGTACGTGCTTTAATTGCAGCGTCCATATTAATCTTCATAGTTAAATAGAAATGCGGTGCAGTGAATAAACTTTCGCTTAAACGCTTCGCAATTACTTTACGCATTTGTGATACTGGCGTATCCACAAAGCTTACCGTACCTGATGGGATGAGAAGCTGCGAAGGCAGCTGATGGTTAAGCCCGGACTCTTTCGCTGCAACATTATCAGCTTTTGAAATTCCAGGAGTATAATTATCCAAATCAGCACGAGTGATTCTTCCATTCTCACCAGTTCCCTTCACATATTTTAAATCGATTCCTTTTTCTTGTGCAATTTTCTTTGCTAATGGAGAGGCAAAAATCCTTCCATCATTCACCACAACAGTACTTGCAGCAGGCACTTGAGATGGTGTTGATTTCGCAACTTCTGGCGCCAATGCTTGAGTTGAAGTAGCAGGAGCAGCATTTGTGCCGCCCTTAACCGCTGCAACAATAGCATTGATATCTAAACCATCTTTACCAATAATGCATAGCAATTCGTTTACTAAAATCTTTTCACCGGCCTTAGCACCTTGGTATAATAAAATACCATCTTTATAAGATTCTAATTCCATGGTAGCTTTATCTGTTTCGATATCCGCTAACACTTCACCTTTCTTTACAGTATCTCCAATTTTTTTATGCCATCCTGCAATCACACCCTCTGTCATCGTATCACTTAATCTTGGCATCAATACTACTTCTTCCATTGCTGAAACATCTAATGTGTTTGCAGGTGATGAAGCAGTATTTGTTGTTGCAGCAGGGGCTGCAGCTTGGGCAGCGGGAGCT
>CANHUW010000145.1 GCA_947463975.1 Bacteroidota bacterium | reverse complement strand
CCATAGCTGTGCGAAGATAATGAAACAAGACCCCATTTTTTGCCATCTTTTTGGGATATTTGTACCCAATCCCAAAAAAAATTAGCTTGAGTCAATCCACTCTTTTATCCAGCCCCATCGAATACCTAAAAGGGGTGGGCCCACTAAGGGCAGATATGCTTAAAAAAGAGCTGAATTTATACACTTTTGGCGACCTGTTAAACCATTTCCCGCATAGACATATCGATAAAACTCAGGTTACGGACATAGCAAAAATCACACCAGACCAAGACTTTGTGCAAGTTAAGGGTGTGCTCATGGGTATGGATACCTTGGGGGAAAAGAGATCGAAGCGCTTGGTCAGCCAATTAAGTGACTCCTCTGGTCAAATTGAATTAGCCTGGTTTCAGGGAATTAATTGGGTGCAAAAGCAACTGGTAGAAGGCCAAACGTATATTGTTTTTGGAAGGGTGACCTTTTTTAACGGAAGGGCGCAAATTGTGCATCCTGAAATTGAACCCTATGTTGCAGCCACAGCTGGTCAAAAATCTGTTTTAGAGCCTGTGTATCCATCCACTGAAAAATTAAAATCAAGAGGTTTGAATGGAAAGCAGATAGGTAAATTATCCCAGGCGCTTTTTATGCAAATCAGTGAAAGAGATTTGCCAGAAAATTTACCCGCAAGTCTTTTAAAAGATCAATTAAGTAGATGGGAAGCTTATAGACAAATTCATTTTCCGCAATCTCAAGCCTTATATAAAAAAGCTTTGAAAAGATTGGTCTTTGAAGAATTGTTTATTGCGCAAGTAAGATTGAACCTAGTAAAAATAGATCGACATAAAAATAGTAGAGGACATAAATTCGAAGTGGTGGGGGATTATTTTAATCATTTTTACAATCATCATTTACCCTTTGAATTAACGGGTGCGCAAAAAAGAGTGATCAAAGAAATTAGACAGGATACAGCTCGTGGATATCAGATGAATAGATTGTTGCAAGGAGATGTGGGTAGTGGTAAAACTATGATCGCACTACTTTCAATGTTAATTGCCGCGGATAATGGCTATCAGAGTTGTATGATGGCCCCTACAGAAATTTTAGCGCAACAACACTATGCAGGTTTATCTGAATTACTCAAAGACATGCCAATTGAAGTAGCTTTGTTAACCGGAAGTACTAAGATTGCAGAACGAAGAAGAATATTACAAGGTTTATTAGATGATACCATCCACTTTGTAGTGGGCACGCATGCTATTATTGAAGAAGTGGTTCAATTTAAAAACTTAGGATTAGCAGTCATTGACGAGCAACATCGTTTTGGTGTAGCACAAAGAGCACAGCTATGGAAAAAAGCAAGCATCCCTCCACATGTTTTGGTGATGACAGCAACGCCTATTCCTAGAACCCTTGCCATGACTGCTTTTGGAGACTTAGATTATAGTGTGATGGATGAATTGCCTCCTGGTAGACAACCTATTAAAACAGTGCACCGTTTTGAAACAGCAAGAGCCAATGTGATGGATTTTGTCAAAACGGAAATACAAAAAGGAAGACAAGCTTATTTTGTGTATCCACTCATTGAAGAGAGCGAGAAATTAAGTTTTGAAGATTTGATGCAAGGATACGATCAAGTAAGAAGTTATTTTCCTGAACCTACTTATAAAATAAGTATGGTGCATGGAAGACAAAAGAATATAGAGAAAGAAACCAATATGCAAAGGTTTGTTGCTGGAGATACGCAAATCTTAGTGGGTACCACTGTGATAGAAGTAGGAGTGAATGTGCCCAATGCAAGTGTGATGGTGATTGAGAGTTCAGAGAAATTTGGTTTATCTCAATTGCATCAGTTAAGAGGAAGGGTGGGAAGAGGATCAGACCAGAGTTATTGTATCTTATTAACGAGTGTAAAAGCTAGCAGAGAAGCAAGAGATCGTATCAAAATTATGTGTGATCATACAGATGGATTTATCATTGCAGAAAAAGATTTAGAAATAAGAGGTCCCGGAGATATAGATGGCACAAGACAAAGTGGAGCGCTCAATTTCAAATTAGCCAATATCATTAACGATAGACAAACCTTGATAGAAGCAAAAGAATTAGCAACAGCTATCTGTGATAAAGATCCTAATTTATCTTCTACAGAAAACGCACCATTAAAAGCATATTTACTATCACAGAAATCAAAAATTGGCTGGGGTAAGATCGCCTAGCAGTGCGAATTTTGATTATCTTGCAAGTAGACAAATTTTTAAAAGTAATCCAATGAGTAAATATCTTCCATTAGACAACAATATCTTCATTCAGAATAGAAAAAGATTTATGGCAAAAATGCAACCTAATAGCATTGCCATATTTGTAAGTAATGATGAATTTCCATTGAACGGTGATGCTTTACATCATTTTCAACAAAACAGTGATTTGTTTTGGTTGTCAGGTATAGAACAAGAAGGTTCAATGGTGATTTTATTCCCTAATAACCCAGATCCAAAATATAGAGAAGTGTTGGTTTTAACCAGACCTCAAGAGTTAAAAGAAATCTGGGATGGAAAAAGATTAAGAGCGAATGAAGCAACAGCTATCTCTGGCATTAAAACTATAGTATGGACAGATTCAGTAGACGCTATGTTACAAACATGGATTCATTTAGCAGATTCCATTTATTTAGATTCTAATGAGAACGATAGAAAAAATAATTTAGTAAGAACCAGTGAATATCGTTTTATAGATGAAATGCAATCAAGATATCCATTGCATCAATATTTAAGAGCAGCAAAAATCTTAAAAGACTTAAGAGGTATTAAAACCAAAGAAGAAGTGCAGGTCATTCAAAAAGCGATTGATATTACAGAAGTTGCTTTTAGAAGATTATTAAAATTCATTCAACCTGGTGTATATGAATATGAAATAGAAGCAGAGATTTATCATTCGTTCTTAAGCCAAAGAGCATCCGGTACTGCATATCATAGCATCTTAGCAAGTGGAGACAATGCAAGAACATTACATTATGTAAGTAACAACAATCAGTGTAAGGATGGTGAATTAATCTTAATGGATTTTGGTGCAGCATATGGCGGATACAATGCAGATTTAACAAGAACTGTTCCAGTTAATGGCAAGTTCACTAAAAGACAAAAAGAAGTGTACAATGCATGCTTGCATTTACATGATTACGCAAAGTCTATTTTAAAGCCAGGTATTTCTATTGTGAAATACACCGATAAAGTAGGAGAGGAAGCCACTAAGCAATTTTTGAAAATTGGTTTGTTGTCTAAGTCAGATGTTAAAAATGAAGATGCAGAAAATAGAGCTTATAGAAAATATTTATATCATGGCATTTCTCACCATTTAGGAATTGATGTGCATGATTTAGGTACAAGAACAGCGCCAATCCAAGCAGGCATGGTATTTACCGTAGAGCCAGGAATTTATATCAAAGAAGAAAAAATGGGTGTTAGAATTGAAAACAATCTTTGGATGACCAAATCAGGTAACCAAGATTTGTTTAAAAATATCCCTATTAAAGCAGATGAAATAGAGGCTTTAATGAAAAAAACAAAGAAGTAAGATGCGTAAACACATCCCCAATATTATTACTTTATTCAATTTATTTTTTGGTTGTTGGGCCATTGTGTTCACATTTCAAAAAGGTGCAGTGGCTTCTGTTGACCAAGTGGGAGACATCATTATTGAAATTCCAGAGAAATTATATTTAGCAAGTCTTTGTATTATGATTGCTGCAATCATTGATTTTTTTGATGGCTTTGTAGCAAGATTATTGAAAGTGCATTCTGAATTAGGCAAACAATTAGATTCATTAGCGGATGTGGTTAGTTTTGGTGTTGCACCTGCTTGTATTGTATTTCAATTTTTAAGATTAGCCTTAGCAGATAATGTTAATGCGTTATCTAGTCCTACATTTTTATTGACACCAGCATTTTTGATAGCGATGGCTGGAGCATATAGATTAGGAAGGTTTAATTTGGATACAGAACAAACCACCTATTTTAAAGGAGTGCCTAT
>CANHUW010000144.1 GCA_947463975.1 Bacteroidota bacterium | reverse complement strand
GTCTGCAAATCCAGCACCTTCTGTACCCAAATCACGAATGGTGGTAAAGCCATTCATTAAAGATTTTTCAGCACTTTTAGTAGCTCTAATAGTTCTATAAGGGATAGATTCTTTTAATACTTGTACATCATAATCTTCAGAAGTGATGTCTCCTTGTAAAAGTACATGAGTATGACAATCAATTAAACCAGGCATTACAAAATAATTACTTAAATCAATAATAGAATCTGCTGAAGTCACACTATTACTAACAGAAATAACCTGATTGCCTTTAATCAAGATATTTTGTTTTTCAGAAACAATGCCAGTTTTGCTATCTAGTAGCTTGCCACATTTTATTAAAATAGTTTTTTGTGCACTAACAGTTGCAGAAAAAAATAAACTTAGTCCGATTATTAAATTACGCATTATATAAGTTATTTATTTGTTTTAAAGTTAGTCAATTATTTGTATCATACGCTTAACATATCTTCATCTTGCTCCTTTTTTGTCTAATTTCATTAAAATCCTTACAATGAAAAAAATTACCATGTTTTTACTCATTTGTATACCATTTATTGGTTTTACACAAGAGGATATAGTTACTACAAAAGCTAGTTTTATCACTAAGTTTAAATTTAAAATATTAACTGGAGGAGTGATTATTGTGAATGCTCAAATCGAAAATCACCCAGACACGCTAAACTTTATTTTTGATACAGGTAATAGCGGTATCTCCCTTGACTCAACAACTGCTGCAAATCTTAAGTTGAATATAGAGTCCTCCAGTTCATTTATAAGAGGTATTTCTGGAATTAGGAAAGCGTATTTTGTAAAAAATTATAGCCTACTTTTACCTGGTTTAAAAGTGGATAAATTAAATTTTCATGTTAGTGATTATGAACTTATTTCTAGCACTTATGGGATAACGATTCATGGGATTATTGGCAATAGTTTTTTTCGTCAATTCATAGCTCAAATTGATTATGATAATCAAGAAATTTCCATATACCATCCCGGTGAATTCAATTATCCAACGAAAGGTTTTTTATTGAAGCCAGTGTTTACTAGTTATCCTACATACAATGTATCCTTTAAGGAGCGTATTAAATTAAATGTTCCTTCCATCGTTGATATTGGCGCAGGGGTCAACTTTATTGCAGTTTCCTCATTGAATAAGGAGACTCCTTATCTGAAAAAAAATAAAAAATCTTACGAAACATATGTAGGAGGATTGGGAGGAAAAAAAACAATGCAACTAACTGTTTTAGATAAGCTTAAATTTGGTCCATATGTTTTTAGAAAAGTACCAATTCTAGAATTTGAAGATGATTTTAAGTTATTGAATTATCCTAGTTTAGGCGGCATTTTGGGTAATGACCTCTTGCGAAGATTTAATGTAGTCTTAAATTATCCAAGTCAGGTGATTCACTTTAGCCCTAATCGTTATTTTAATGAATATTTTGATTATAGTTATACTGGTATGAGTGTTTATTTAATCAATCATTTAGTGACTATTGAAGATATCATCCCCAATTCTCCTGCAGAAAAGGCAGGACTTTTGTCCGGTGATATTCTTATTGCTTTAAATGGTAGGTTGGTAGCTAATTTGGATGAGTACAAAAGAATTATGGCTATATCAGAGGGTAGGACAAAAATTACCATTTATCGAGAAGGTAGATATTACGAAAAGAAAATACGCATCATTAATATTAAATAGAACCAATTTTATTTATTCTATTTGATCTAAATACAGAAGGCTTATTCAAGCTATTTAGTAATGTACATTGGCAGTTTGTTCAAAAATTACTAACTTACTGAAATTCTATTTTCAACTTAAAGTTAGTAGTCATGAAAAAAAGCTTATTAGCACTCATCCTTTTATTTTCTTTAACTGTACAAGCACAAAAGAAGAAAGTTGCCAATTCGGTTATTTTATCAAGTAAACAAAGTCCAGATTCTGTCTTTAAAGGACTTCAATGGAGAAATATTGGCCCAACTCGCGGAGGTAGAGCAAATGCGATTAGTGGCGTTGTAAATAACTCGAAGCATTTTTATGCAGGGTATACTGGCGGTGGTGTTTGGGAAACCATAGATGGTGGTATAAAATGGAAAAATATTTCAGATGGTTTTTTTAAGGTGGGTTCAATTGGAGATATTGCCGTATCTGAGTCTGATCCAAATGTGATTTATGTTGGTTCTGGCGAACATGCTGTAAGAGGCGTAATGACTAGTTATGGAGATGGAGTATATAAGTCAACTAATGGCGGTAAAACATGGACCAATATTGGACTTGAAAAAACAAGGCATATTGCCGATATAGCTATCCATCCTACTAATGCAGAAATTGTTTATGTGGCAGCGCAAGGTACAGTTCATGGACCAAATACTGAACGTGGGGTGTATAAATCTACCGATGGGGGAAATAGTTGGAAACGTGTTTTATTTATCAACGATAGTACTGGTATTGCCTCTTTATCAATGGATATGAATAATCCTCGCATTCTATACGCAACTTCTTGGGAACATCGAAGATACCCTTGGACTGTTTCAAGTGGGGGTAAAGGATCTGCTATTTGGAAGTCAATAGACGAAGGAAATACATGGACTAAATTAACTGAAGGTTTGCCAGAAATGATGGGTAAAATAGGCATTAGTGTATCAAGAGCTAATGCTAATCGAGTTTTTGCAATTGTTGAAACTGAAAAAACGAAATCTGGTTTATATCGATCTGATGATGCAGGGAAAACATGGGCATTATTATCTAATAACCAGGATATCTCTTCAAGATCTTGGTATTATATGAAAGTATATGCTGATACAAAAGATGAAAACCTTGTGTATGTATTAAATGCACCCATGATGCGTTCAATTGATGGAGGAAAAACTTTTACCAATGTGAATGTAGGACATGGAGACACGCATGATTTATGGATTCATCCAAAAAATAATAATGAGATTGGTCTTGCTGATGATGGAGGAGGTGAAATTAGTTATGATCAAGCGAAGTCTTGGTCTTCTATTATGAATCAAAGTACTGCTCAATTTTATAGAGTTAATGTTGATAATTCTTTTCCATACAAAGTGTATGGTGGTCAACAAGACAATAGTTCTGTAATTATTGCTAGTAGAAACAATACTGGTAGTATAACTGTTCGTGACTGGACCAATGGAGCAGGATGTGAGTCTGCTTATTTATCTTTTGATCCTAATAACCCAGATTTGGTATATGGTGGATGTTATCAAGGATACATTGAAGTATTGAATACAAAAACCAATGAAGTAAAAGATATTCAAGCTTATCCAAGTTTAAATTTAGCAGTAGAACCTAAGGATATGAAATATCGATTTAATTGGAATGCTCCTATTATTACTTCGATGCATAACTCAAAAGTGATGTTCCATGCAGCAAATGTTTTATTGAAAACAACCAATGGTGGATTAAGTTGGGATGCGATAAGTCCAGATTTAACAAGAAACGATAAATTAAAACAAGGGCCAGGTGGGATGCCATTTACCAATGAGGGTGCTGGGGGCGAAAACTATAATACAATTTTTTATGTAAAGGAATCTCCCTTGGATGCCAATACAATTTATACAGGGAGTGATTGCGGCTTAGTACATGTAACAACTGATGGCGGCAAAAATTGGAAGAATATTACACCAAAAGATTTAGATGAATCTCAAATCAATAGCATTGA
Organism: Bacteroidota bacterium; assembly: GCA_947463975.1. Classification (GTDB taxonomy): domain Bacteria; phylum Bacteroidota; class Bacteroidia; order Chitinophagales; family Chitinophagaceae; genus Sediminibacterium. The sequence continues at coordinate 322 of CANHUW010000144.1, read as the reverse complement.
GGTATCTGCATTCGACAAAGGCGTTGTATATATAAGTGCTACAAGATATAAATTTAACGATTATGCATCTTATACTTATAAAACTATTGATAATGGGATGACTTGGATGAAGATTAACAATGGTGTTAAACAAGATGATTTCATCAAAGTTATTAGAGAAGATAAAAAATATAAAAACATTTTATATGCAGGCAGTGAAAGAGGTTTTTACATCTCTAACGATGCAGGTGCTTCTTGGTCTTCATTTCAATTAAATTTACCTATCGTTCCTGTTACAGATTTAATCATAAGAGACAACGATTTAGTTGCGGCAACAGCAGGT
>CANHUW010000143.1 GCA_947463975.1 Bacteroidota bacterium | reverse complement strand
GTGATCTGTTTAATCTGGAAAGAACAAACTTATTATTTTGAAGGTATTTGTAAAGGGCAGATTTTACATTCGATGCATGGAGAAAAAGGCTTCGGCTATGACCCAATCTTTAAACCCGATGGTGCGGATAAAAGTTTTGCTGAAATGTCTATGGAAGAAAAAAATACTTTTAGTCATCGACAAAAAGCAGTTACACAACTTTTTGAGTTTTTAAGAAGACAATAAAAATTGTTGAAAAAATAAATGATTGCATTAAAGAATTATTGCACTAATGGTGTTGTACTATTCCAAATCTCCCAACTAGCTTCTGCTTGCAAATGCAACATTTCTAAGCCATTTTGAATACTTGCACCACGCTCTTTTCCTTTGGTTAAAAACAATGTCTCTGAAGGATTATAAATTAAATCATACAAATGATGCGCTGGTGTAATGGCTGTATACTCCAATGCAGGAGTATCATTCACATTCGGATACATTCCCACTGGACTGGTATTGATAATTAGTAGATGTTCTTTTATAATCGAACTATCCAATCCTTCATAACCAATTACTTCGTTCCCGATCGCTGTTCTTGAAACGTATTTAAAAGTGATACCCAATTTTTCTAAGACCCATGCTACTGCAGCTGCGGCACCCCCAGTTCCTAATATCAAAGCTTTTTGATGATGAGGTTGTAAGAATGGTGTTAATGATTTTTCAAATCCTATTACATCTGTATTGTAGCCATACAATTTTCTATTGTATTTGCGAATACAATTACAAGCATTGATTGCTTTTACAACAGAGGATGGATGATCTAAAAAAGAAATCACCGCTTTCTTATGAGGAATGGTAATATTAATACCCTCTAATTGTGGTTCTTCTTGCCACAATTGATTGAACTGATCAACAGATTCAATGGGGTAATTTTCGTATTGCGTATTGACAATATGTTCTTTAGTAAATTTATCTGCAAAGAATCCTTTAGAAAAAGAATGAGATAATGGAAAGCCTATTAATCCAAACTTGCGTTCCATTATTTGTTTAAATATAAATGAAAAGTATCTCCTCTCAATCCAATTCTCATTGCTTCTAATGGAATAATTTCAGAAGGAGCGATATTACCCAAGTTTACATTACATCCTATCAATTCTAAGAAATAGAGTTGTTGTGCCTTTTGTGGGGCTTCCCAAATAATTTTTTCTGCCGGAATCTTAGTTAAAATTTCTTGCACCAATCCTTCTCTTACTTCTCCACTTCCTCTATATATACCTACATTCCCTGCTTCCCTTGCTTCTGCAATTACATAAGAGGCGCCAGCGTTTAATTCTGCACTCATTAATTCAATCCATTTATAGGGTGGAATAATATGTGCCGCATCTTTACTACCCACTTCACTTAATACTTTTGCAAATTTGGCAATCTTTTCGATATGACCACATTTCTCCGTGTGGGGAATTTCTATGGATCCATCACTCACTTCAATCACATTGATTCCATAATCTTTACAAAGAGCTATATAATCGTCCATTTGATTTCGAATCAAAAAAGCCTCAAATAAGGTTCCACCGAAATACACAGGAATATTATGACTTTGATATAACTCTATCTTGTTTCTTAAATTAGGTGTAACAAAAGATGTACCAAATCCTAATTTTACGATATCAGTATGCGGTTTTCCAACACTAATAAAGTTTTCCGCCTCTCCGTAACTCAATCCTTTATCCATTACCATGGTTAAACCATGTTGACGGGGCTGAGTAGTTCTTTCTGGGATTTGACTTAAATTAAAATTCATGTTTAAGATATTTGTGCAAAGTTAATTTAAAAATCATCAAGAACCCTTGCTCTTCTTACTCTTTTTGTATTGACTGAGCAAAGTCATGACTTTCGCATCTTGCACTACTTCTGGATAAAACTTCACAAATTTATTTAACCATTTGGCAGACTTTGATAACGCCATTTCTAGTTGTAATAATCCTTCGTTTGATTTATCCATTTTAAATAAAATGGCACTTCTGTAATAAATAAATAAGGTTTTACCCTGTGTAGACATATAAGCTAATTCAGTTTGTTCCAAAGCAGCATCTAATTGATTATTTGCCATTAAACTTCTTATTAAATACTCCCAACCTGCAATTTGCTTTGGCTTATTCGCAACCACCGTTCCAAAATAACCAGCTGCTTCTACATATTGGCCAATTTGCATATAACACTCTCCTAGTTGTATATAATATTCATTGATATGCTTGTGTATTCTAAGTGCATGTTCCATTTGTTTGATGGCCATTTCCCAATGACCTTCTTGCATATAGGTACTTGCAATTTTTTGATATAATCTACTATCATCAGGATTTAAGTGTACCGCTTTTTTATAATGAAATCTTGCCTGTGCATAGTTTTTCATTCTATGATAACAATGACCAATCGCTTCGTAAATCACATCTTCTGGTCTAGATAATTCTAAAACTTTTTCTAATGCTTCAATGGCTTCTTTGTATTTTCTCAAACGCAAAAAAGCATCTCCCATATTACGATAGGCGTAATCAAACTTTTCATCAATCACAATAGCATACTGGTAGGCATCTATTGCTTTTTCATACAATTTTAATCCTTGATAAGCTGCAGCTAAATTAAACCAAGCCAAAGCACTATATGGCTGATCATTAATAATGCTTTCGTGTAATCTAATACTTTCTTCGTTTCTGCCAGTGAAGTCAGTCCAAAAACATATTTTATACAATGCCTCTTCATTAGTAGGATCTTCTTCTAAAATTAATTTCAAACAATCAAATACTTTATCAAAAGCCTCATGATCATCATACACATCTGCTAATTCAAATAAGACTTCTGTTCTTTCTGCTCCTTCAAAAAGATGCAATGCTTCTTGTAAAAGAATGATCGCTTTTTCTGGTTGATCCAAAGCTAGGTATGCGTCTGTTTTCAGAATAAACAAATTCATTTCTTTATGATCATATAAAGTAGCCGCATTTAATAAATGTAATGCCTCTTTGTATTTTCTTGTAGCTAATAATAAATCTGCTTTTTTAATCATCAACAAAGCAGAATGCGGGTATTGTTCCAAGCCCATATTGGCTGCCTCAATGGCGTCAGCAATTTCATCCTTTTCATCTAAATGTTCAATAATTCGCTCGAAGTCATCTTCCTCAATATAGGCATTGGCTCTCCCGTTCTTTAAATTCTGAAAACGCTGTAATAAATCTTGGATATCTCCTCCCTCTTCGTCTCTATGCGGTTCGAACATGGTTGATTAGATTATAGGGTTTAGTAATTAATCATTGATTTTCAATAACTTATATTTTAAGTATTATCCAATAATGATCATAATAAATATACTGACTAGGTTGGATTTTGCCATATTTTGTTCTGCACATCGAGCCCAAAATGAGTTAAAAATATTATTTTAAAGAATCTTTCAGTTTACTTATCTTCGTAAAAACCATGCGTACCTTAAAACAAATACTATTCATTGTTGCACTGACTATTTTTACCAATAGCCAGGTACAAGCAAGTACAGTTGTTTTGAACAGTACAGAGACAAAATCCAACACAAGTAGTATTTCAGAAAAGTACAGTTTAAAGAATATTGGAACAACTTCTTTTAAGACTTCTACTTTCTATACACTAAGATCAAGTTTGGAATTTAAGGGAATGGCGGCAAATAAATCCAATGCGAATTATTTGAAATTTAACAAGGGCAATATTTCTTATGTAATCCCTTACAGATACAAAATGATCTTGCCAAGATTCAAGACACCTTCTCCTACGCAACCTTAATTAGGGTTATTTTTTTAATCAATTATCTGATACTCGTTCTTATTGAATTCAAATTGATTCAATGTAATGGGACTTAAGTCAACCTGTGTAGCTTTATATCTTACAGATACTCCCTTTTTGGTAGTGATGGAATAGGACAATACTAAACCTGGAATATCCTTAAATGCCATTTCAAAATAAGGGATAGTTGGAATAATAGCAGTGGTATACAATACATCATACACTGTTTCGTCACTAAATACTAACTGTAAAGCATTACATGGATATCC
>CANHUW010000142.1 GCA_947463975.1 Bacteroidota bacterium | reverse complement strand
TATGACTTTGATGATATGATTAATTGGGTATTAAAAGCCTTTAACGAAAACAAGAATTTATTAGCCCAATACCAAGAAAGGTATTTATACATTTTAGTAGATGAGTTTCAGGATACTAGTGGAACACAAAATGCACTCATCAAATTATTGGTAAATTATTGGGAACAACCCAATTTATTTGTAGTAGGCGATGACGATCAAAGTATTTTTAGGTTTCAGGGAGCCAATGTAGAGAATATGTTGCATTTCCAAAACGATTATGCAGAAGAAGTATTGATGATTGTTTTGGAAAATAATTACAGATCCACACAACCCATTTTGGATGCTTCCACTATTATCATCAATAACAATAAAGAGCGATTAGTTAATAAAATTGAAGGGCTAGAGAAAAAATTAATTTCTTCTCATCCAGATGTACAAAACAACACAACCCTTCCAAGCATTGTTTCTTATAGTAATCCACAAGAAGAGATGATGGATATTACAGAACAAATCACTCAATTGATTGAAAAAGGTATTGCCCCACAAGAAATAGCAGTATTATATAAAGAGAATAGATACGGTGAAGAGATTGCTCATTTCTTACAACAAAAAAATATTCCTGTTTATACTAAGCGAACAGCAAATCTATTAGATCAGACACTGATCAAACAGATGATCACACTACTAGATTATTTGAATTGCGAATTAGATCAATCCTATGAAGGAGCACATTTATTATTTGAAATATTGCATTTCAAGTGGTGGAATATCTCTCCTATCACAGTAGCTAAGTTAACATTTGAGGCCAATCAATTAAAGTACAGCGATAGCAATAATTCATTTAGAAAAGTATTGGTAGAAAAAACACAGGAAGTACAAACAGATTTATTTCAGCAAGGTGGATTAACTGAGGTAGCCAAAGCAATTAAAGTAATTGAAGGACTTATTGGAGAAGTGGCGAATGTGACATTGTTAAATTTAATAGAACAAGTGTTGCAAAAAACAGGGATCATACAAGGTGTGTTAAAATCAGACAATAAGGCTTTTGAATTAGAGATGATCACCAAATTTTTTGATTTCATCAAAGAAGAAACCCATAGACATCCAAGCTTGAATTTAAAAACCTTGGTAGAAATGCTGCACCTCATGCAAAGAGAAGGCATTAGATTACCTCTCCCAATTACTACAGGAGGCCCAACAGGTGTGCATTTATTAACCGCACACGGCTCAAAGGGATTAGAATTTGAATATGTTTTTTTAGCAGGCACCAATGCGCATTTATGGGAAAAGAAAAGATCCTCCAATCATATAGGCTATACATTACCGGATACCGTTTTAAGTAGTTTAGAAAATGCAGACGACAAAGAGGAATTAAGAAGATTATTTTATGTAGCCATTACCAGAGCAAAACATTTTATACAAGTATCATATAGTTCGAATAAAGCGGATGGTAAAGAGGCAGAAGCAAGTCAGTTTATTATTGAAATGACGGAGGGCAATGAGAAATACATTACCAACAAAACTTTAGACGAGGCCACGCTAATACAATACAAGCTATTGCACTTACAAACTTCTCCACAACCAGAAATAGCCCAATTAGAAGCAGATTTTATTGAACCAAAGTTGGAAAAGTTTACGATGAATGTCACTGCATTAAATAATTATCTAAAATGTCCTTTACATTTTTATTACAATAGTTTAATTAGGGTGCCATCAGGAAAATCAGAAGCCACCACTTTTGGATCTGCAGTACATGATGCATTGAATAAGTTATTTAGAAAAATGCAGGAAAGAAATAACCAATTCCCAGAGATCAAAGAATTGGTAGATGATTTTAACTATTATATGCAAAGGCATCGTGAAGCATTCACACAAGTGGAATTTAAAAATAGAAAAGAACAAGGTGAAATGGTGTTAACCAATTACTATAATGAATATGTGGAGGGATGGAATAAAGTAGTAACAACCGAATACAGAATCAATAATGTACTATTAAAAGGCATACCATTAAAAGGAGCCATTGATAAAATAGAATTCAATGGAAAGCAAGTAGTGGTGATTGATTATAAAACAGGTAGCGTAGAAAATGCCAAGGAGAAATTATTGTCCCCAAATGATAAAAATCCTTTAGGGGGAGATTATTGGAGACAGGCAGTATTCTATAAAATACTATTAAGAGGACATCCCAAAAACTGGGAAGTAGAAAGAGCGGAATTTGATTTTGTAGAACCCAATAAGAAATCAGCATTTGAAAAAATTAGCATTGCTATCTCGGAAGCGGATATCACCACTGTTACCCAACAGGTGTTAGATACATGGGAGAAAATTCAAAACAAAGACTTTTACAAAGGATGTGGTAAGGCGGAATGCCACTGGTGTCAATTTGTAAAAAGCAATGAATTGGCAGTAGCATTACACGAAATCGAGTCAGAAATAGACTAATTTTGTACCCTATGAAGCAGGTTTCCAAGCTAATTCCATTGATTCAAATTATTTTTTTAGGCTGCCTAATACAGTTGGCAGTAGGATGTGCAAATATTGTTCCTCCAGCTGGAGGCCCCAAAGACACTTTGGCTCCTTATTTAATTGCAGCCAAACCAAAAGACTCCACCACCAATATACAACCTAAAGAAATATTGATTGGTTTTAACGAATACATCACCAGTTCGGATATTCAAAGCAACTTAATCATCTCACCTACTATCAAGAACACTCCATTAGTAGATGTAAGATTGAATGCATTAAGAATTAGAATCAACGACAGTCTTTCTGCGAACACCACTTACAGTTTACAATTTGGTAACGCTATTAAAGATGTGAATGAAGGAAATATTATAAAAAACTTTACTTACGTCTTTAGTACAGGTGATAAAATAGATACCGGAAGATTGGTCGGATATGTTCGTCTAGCAGAAACCGGTTTAGTGGATAGTACATTAATAGTGGTTTTACAACCTACAGAAAACGATACTGCCATTTTTAAGAATAAACCAACTTACTATTCAAGAGTCAATGGCATAGGACAATTTGAATTCAAGTTTCTACCTTACAGACCCTTTAAGCTATTTGCAATACCAAACGATTACTCAAAAAAATATGATGATAGTACTAAATTATTTGCCTTTACAGATCATCCGATTGAAGTTGTAAATAAAATAGACACCATCCATCTATATGCTTTTCAGGCCTATAAAAAAACAGAAAAGAAAAAATCTTCGTCAAACACTGGAGCTAAAAAAACAAGCCCTGTAGGTTTAAAATATACCAAAAGCTTAGATGGGAATGAACAAAATATTTTAAATCCGATTAGTTTAAACTTTGATACAAAAATCAAATTAAACGATAGTTTCCCCATTCTATTAACTGATACTTTAAACAAATTAATAGCGGGCTATTCTATTCAAGTAGATTCAACTGAACAAGCAATTCAAATAAATCATAATTGGCATCACGATGAGAAATTTAAATTAATCATTCCGCAAAAAAGCGTAAGTGATAGTTTGCAAAACACTTTGTTAAAATCAGATACTTTGAAATTTAGCATAAAGCCTGCAACTTCCTATGGTACAGTACTTATTAGAACAACAGGCTTTCAGCAATTCAAACATCCTGTGTTATTGTTCACACAAGATAATAAAATCAAATACAGTTATCCTATTACACAATCCATTATAAGAATCCCATTAATTTTACCGGGCGAATTTGTAGTAAAAATTTTAGAAGACGACAACAACAATGGCATTTGGGATACAGGTGTTTATGGAATGACAAAAAAACAACCCGAAAAAATCAATTTAACAGGAACCAGTATTTCCATTAAAGCAGACTGGGAAAACGAATTCACAATTATTCTAAAAAAATAAATTCATGCAATTACCTTCTACCCTTTTAGAAAATGCTGTTGCTGCTTTTGCCAAACTTCCAGGTATTGGTAAAAAAACAGCATTGAGATTGGTATTGCATTTATTAAAACAAGACGAAGAAGTAACCATAGAGTTTGGAGAAGTTTTGCAAAAAATGAGAAAAGAAATAAAATTCTGTCAAAGATGTTTTAATATCAGTGACGGAACCATCTGTTCTATTTGCGCCAATTC
>CANHUW010000141.1 GCA_947463975.1 Bacteroidota bacterium | reverse complement strand
ATATAATATTGAAGCTGATCCGCAATGGGACTATTTCTAAGATGAGCAATTATTTTTATTTGTGCATCTATAAAATCTTTATCATGTTGCTCTCCAGCAATTTTTAAAATATATTTTTTGCCTAGGTTTTCTGTTAAAATAAAATTCAATTCATCATATCCATCCAATGATTTTGCTTCAACAGTTAGATCATAATGAGCATGAACTAATTCTCCAATAAAGGTATTTGTAAATTTCATTTTATTTAATAAAATCATTCATAATTTTTGCCGTTTCAATTGGAGCTTCTTCCATGGGAACATGACCCACTCCTCTTAGAACAAATGCAATACTTCCTTTGATATCTCTCTGAAAAAGATAAGCATATTGACTATTTATTAGTTCATCTTTTTCTCCAAATATGATGAGTGTTGGTTGTTGTATGTCTTTAATTTTTTCATATTCTTGTTCTAACTCATTTTTAAAAATACTTAATGCAGCACTTCTATTACCTTCTGCTAATAATAAATCATGATATCTTGTAATTCTCTCTTCATTCACTAAAGTCTTATTAGCGAATACATCTTCTAAACTTTTTTTAATTAAAGGTTTTGGAGTAACAAATAATAACAAGTTGTTGATGATGGGAATTCTTGCTAAAGTAAATCCAAGCGATCCCTTTTCATTTAATTTAGGGTAACCGCTAGCATCTATTAATATTAACTGATGTACTTGTTTTGGATATGCTAAAGCAAAATGCCATGCAATTCCACCTCCCAATGAATTTCCCGCTATGATACACTGTTTTACATTAAGCTCTTTTAAAAATGCATATAAAAATTGGCTATAGTATTGATAGCTATATTCGTTTTCTGGATTTGGCCCAGTTAATCCGAAAGCAGGCATATCCAGTCTGATGATTCTTTTATGACTAGGAAGTAGTTTGACTAAGCTATCCCATGTGTTTAAAGAAGAGGAAGTTCCATGAATGAATAATAACGGCGTGGTGTCTTCTTTGTTTCCTTCGTCTCTATAATGTACTTGCATACCCATTACTGTGATAAATTTTGATGGACTTTTTGCATACTTACTTTTTAGTTGCTCTCTTGGAATATCTCTCTCTCCAATTACAATAATGATTAAACCTAATCCTATTAAAATTGTTAACACTGAATAACCCAAATATTTAAAAAATTTGCTCATGCTTTCGATGTATTATTTGAAGATATTAAGTTATGCATTTTTGTCTTTATAAAAACAGTAATTTCGGTATATCAATTTATAATTATGAAAAAAGTAATCTTGTTTACAAGTTGGATCTTTGTTTCCCTATTTGCTTTTGCACAACCCACTCAAAAGCCACCATTACATGGTAAACATTGGATGGCTATTACGGGTAAGCCATTGGCTGCAACTGCTGGGGCAAAAATATTTGACAAAGGTGGCAATGCAGTTGATGCAGCTTGTGCAATGTTAGCAGCAACTTGTACTATGTGGGATGTGCTTAGTTGGGGTGGCGAAACACAAGCTTTAATTTATAATCCAAATACAAAGCAAGTTATTGCTATCAATGCAATGGGTGTTGCACCAACAGGAGCAACTGTAGATTTCTTTAAAGGCAAAGGCTATCAATTTCCTCCAGAATATGGTCCTTTAGCGGCAACTACTCCAGGGACTCCAGGAGGTATTTGTTATATGTTGTCTAATTATGGTACAATGAGTTTGAAAGAGGTGTTAGCACCAGCTATGGAATTGGCAGCTGGTTATCCTATTGATGCACAAACTGCTAATAGTATTGAAAGAGGTAAGGGTAGAATTAAGGAATGGCCTTATAGTAAAAAAGTTTTGTTACCACATTTAGGACAAAAAAGAGAAGCACCTGAAGCTGGGGAGATTTTTGTACAACAAGATTTATTGAACACATTACAAAAAATGGTGGATGCTGAACAAGCTGCATTAAAAAAAGGGAAGAGCAGAAAAGAAGCAATACAAGCTGCTTATGACCGTTTTTATAAAGGAGATATTGCGGATGAATTTGTTAGAGGAGTAAAAGAGCAAGGAGGTTTAATTACTAAAGAAGATTTAGCCAATTGGAAGCCTTTGGAGGAAGCGACTACCCACGTTAATTATAAAGGGATTGAAGTATATAAATTACAGCCATGGACCCAAGGTCCTGCTTTACTGCAAGCTTTGAATATACTAGAGAATTTTGATTTAAAAGGAATGGGATACAATTCTGCAAAATATATTCATACAGTGTATCAAGCGATGAATTTAAGTTTTGCTGATAGAGATTTTTATTATGGGGATCCAGCATTTACCACCAACCAACCAATGACAGGCTTGTTGAGTAAGTCTTATGCAAAACAAAGAGCAAGTGAAATCAATTGGAAAGCGAATAATCCTAATGTTGGGCCTGGTGATCCATATCCATTTGAAGGCAAGAGTAATCCTTATTTAAATTTATTAAAATCAAGAGGTTTTACGCCAAATAGTGATACTACTCGTAAAAATACATTCTTACCTGCGCATGATGCTATTTCTAAAAATGAAAATAACTTTAATACAGATGCAGCTTATATGGATAGATTATGGAGAGGTACTACAACAGTAGAGTCTGCAGATAAAGAGGGTTGGGTGGTTTCCATTACGCCAAGTGGTGGTTGGTTACCTGCTGTAATTGCTGGTAATACAGGCGTTGGCATGAGTCAGCGTATGCAAAGTTTTGTATTAGACTCCACCATTAATCCATTCAATGTAGTAGCTCCAGGCAAAAGACCAAGAGTTACTTTAACGCCAAGCATTGCTATGAAAGATGGCAAACCAATGATGGCATTTGGTGTTCAAGGAGGAGATACACAGGATCAAAATTTATTACAATTCTTTTTAAATGTGGTTGAGTTTGGGATGACTATGCAAGAAGCTTCTGAAGCAGCAAATATAAATACCAATCAATTATGGCTTTCATTAGGAGGTACTAAAGTGGATGATAGAAAACCAAGACCAGGTAATTTATTATTAAATAATAATGTTCCTGATTGGGTAAGAAAAGAATTAAGAGCAATGGGCTACACACTTAGTTTTGAAGAAAGAACCAGTGGTCCTATCAACGCCATATATTTTGACTGGAAACATAATTCCATGTGGGGAGGAAGCTCTAACCACGGAGAAGATTATGGTATTGGATGGTAGAATAATCGAGCCTCCGTAGGAGGCTCAATTATCAAAAATTAGATTTTTATTAAAAAAGGCTACTCAAATTTGAGTAGCCTTTTAAGATTATTGGAAGTATCTTTGGAAGTTTTCGATTATTTTGGTGTTACAAAGTAGTCGACCACAAAAACTTTGTCCATATGAGGTTTCAATACCTCTTGGAATGCTTTATGAGCAGGGTGTACTTGGTAAGATGCTAAATCTTTTTCAGAACTAAAAGTTAAGACAAAGCAATGTGTAAAGCCTTGATCTAAATGCTCTGGACTCATATTTAATCCCCATTCCATATTTTTTACTTCTGGCACTTTACCATATAAGTCGTTAAAGGTTCTGGTTACTTTAGCAACATCTTCTTTGCTAGAAGTGGCTTTAAAAGTAAACAAAACCACATGTCTTAATTGTGTTTTTTCTTTTTGTGCAAAAACAACAAAACTTGTACATACTAATAAACCTAACAATAATAATTTTTTCATGATTGTATTTTAATTGTTATAAAAAGATTGCAGGATCATCACAGATTCTGAATCCTTCATTAAATGTATTCATTAATTCAACATCTTGAGCAGCTAATGTAAAATTCTGTGCATCAAAATTTTCTTGAAGTCTTTCTTTTTTCGAAGATTTTGGAATGGTGGACACGCCTAATTGTAAGTTCCAGTTTAAAATAATTTGAGCCGGACTTTTCTGGTATTGCTCACAAAGTGTAATAAGTCTCGGATCATTGAATTTTTGTCCTCTGGTAATAGGTGAATAAGATTGCAATTGAATATTGTTTTTATTACAATAGTTCAAAACCTCTTCTTGAAATAACCAGGGAGTAAATTCAATTTGATTCAAAGTGGGCGCCATATTTGCATAGGTTTCCAATTCTTTTAAAAAAGGTAAAGTATAGTTTGCTACTCCAATTGCTTTTGCTCTACCT
>CANHUW010000140.1 GCA_947463975.1 Bacteroidota bacterium | reverse complement strand
ATTCCAAAAGACAAAAATGCAATGGCTTCTCTTAGAAAGGCTATTGAAATCTGTGATATTTAAATTTAATTTTTTAGTATAACAATTCAAATTTTAAGCAATGGCGGATCAACAGTATGACGCAATCGTAGTAGGCTCTGGAATTAGTGGCGGGTGGGCTGCTAAAGAGTTAACAGAAAAAGGATTAAAAGTATTGATGTTAGAGCGCGGTAGAAATATCGAGCATATCAAAGATTATGTGAATGCTAATAAAGAAGCATGGGATCATCCACATAGAGGTGGTAGAACACAGAAGATGATCGAAGAATATCCTGTGTTAAAGCGTGATTATCCTTTGAACGAAACTAATCTAGATTATTGGGCAGTAGATAAAGATTCTCCATATGTTGAAACCAAGCGTTTTGACTGGTTTAGAGGATACCATGTAGGTGGTCGTTCTTTAATGTGGGGTAGACAATCTTATCGTTGGTCTGATTTAGATTTTGATGCGAATGCAAAAGAAGGTGTTGGTGTTGATTGGCCAGTGCGTTATAATGAAATTGCACCTTGGTATGATTATGTAGAAAAATTTGCAGGTATTTCTGGTAACAGAGATGGACTAGATGTTTTACCAGATGGTCAATTCTTACCTCCGATGGATTTAACCTGCGTAGAGAAAGATGTGGCTGCAAGAATCAAAGAAGCTTTCAAAGGAGAGCGTCATTTAATTATTGGTCGTACTGCAAATATTACCGTGCCTCATGAAGGAAGACCTGGTTGTCAGTTTAGAAATAAATGCTGGTTGGGTTGTCCATTTGGTGGATACTTCAGTACACAGTCTTCTACTTTGCCTGCAGCAATGGCTACCGGTAATTTAACTTTAAGACCTTTTAGTATTGTAACAGAAGTTTTATACGATAAAGATAAAAAGCGTGCTACAGGTGTTATGGTATTAGATGCTGAAACCAATAAAACAATTGAGTACAAAGCAAAAATTATTTTCTTAAATGCATCTACTTTAAATAGTACTTGGTTATTAATGAACTCTGCTACTGATGTTTGGGAAGGTGGTTTAGGTAGTAGTTCTGATGCATTGGGTAAAAACTTAATGGATCACCATTTAGGTATTGGTGCTGGTGGTTATGTTGAAGGCTATGAAGACAAATACACTTTTGGTAGAAGAGCCAATGGTTTCTATATCCCTCGTTTCAGAAATGTAGGTAACGATAAGCGTGATTACTTACGCGGATTTGGTTATCAAGGTTCTGGTAATCGTCAAGGTTGGAGACATGATGTTGCTGAGTTTAGTATTGGAGGTGAGTTTAAAGATGCTATGACTGAGCCAGGTATCTGGACAGTAGGCATGGGTGGATTTGGTGAGATGTTACCTGATCCAACCAATAAAGTAACATTAGATAAAAATGTGAAAGACAAGTGGGGATTAAACGTATTGAATATCGATTGTGAATTAAAAGACAATGAGAAAAAAATGCGTAAAGATATCTTGGCAGATGCACAAGAAATTTTAGAAAAAGCAGGCGTGAAAGGTGTTCAATCTCACGATGGTGATGGTACTCCAGGTAGAGGTATTCACGAAATGGGTACCGCTAGAATGGGTAGAGATCCTAAAACATCTGTATTGAATGGCAACAACCAGGTTTGGGATGCGCCTAACGTATTTGTAACAGATGGTTCGTTCATGACAAGTGCATCTTGTGTGAACCCTTCTTTAACTTATATGGCATTTACTGCAAGAGCTGCTGAGTTTGCAGTAAGCGAATTGAAAAAAGGTAATTTATAATTTTAAACGATTTAAATAATATTGTTATGATGAATAGAAGAGAAGCCTTATCAAGAGTTGCCATCATTATGGGTGGAACTGTATTAGGTGCGGAAGCTTTTTTATCTGGTTGTAAAACAGCTAGCACTGGAATTAGTTTTTCTGCTGCAGATATTTCTTTCTTAGACGAAGTGGCTGAAACTATTTTACCTGCAACGAACACGCCTGGTGCTAAAGAAGCTAAGGTAGGTGAGTTTATGAAAGTGATGGTAACTGATTGTTACGAAGCTAAAGATCAAACCATCTTTATGGATGGAATGAAAAAGTTGGACGAAGCATCTACAAAAGCAAATGGTAAATCATTTATGGAAAGTGATGCAAAGCAACGACACGATTTATTAGTGACATTAGATAAAGAAGCTAAAGCACATCAAACCGCTAAAAAGCCAGAAGAACCTAAGCATTACTTTACTATGTTAAAGGAATTGACTTTAACAGGGTTCTTTACTTCTGAAGTAGGTGCTACTAAAGCATTGCGTTATGTTGCGGTGCCTGGTAAGTTTGAAGGTTCTGTTCCTTATACTAAAGGGGAGAAAGCATGGGCTACATCATAATTTTATAAAACTCATTTTATGCAAAATTCAAGAAGAGATTTTTTACGCAATACTGCCTTAGCTGGCATGGCAATGAGTATTCCTTTTAAAAAGGAATTATTTGCTATGACTCCAGCTGGAAAGCCATTTGGTATTCAATTATGGACGGTTAAAGAGGCTTTGGCCAAAGATCCTTTAGCTGTTCTACAACATTTGTCTGCAAGTGGCTATAAGCAAATAGAAAGTTTCGAAGGAGATAAAGGTATTTTCTGGGGTATGAAAAATACCGCGTTTAAGAAAACAATGGATGATTTAGGTATGAAGATTGTATCTGCACATTGTGATCCTATAAAAGATTTTGAACGCAAGGCTGCAGAAGCAGGAGAGATTGGTATGAAGTATTTAATTTGTCCTTGGGTAGGTCCTCAAGATTCATTGGATAAATACAAAAAACTAGCGGATCAATTTAATACTTGCGGTGAAATTGCTAAAAAGAACGGCATACGTTTTGCTTACCATAACCATGATTATTCATTTAAAGTTTTAGATGGGGTTGTGCCTCAAGATCTAATGATTCAAAATACCAATCCATCATTGGTTGACTTTGAATTGGATATGTATTGGGCAGTGGCTGCAGGAGTAGATCCTATTGCTTATATGAAGAAATTCCCTAATCGTTTTAAATTGGTTCATGTAAAAGATTTGGTGCATACTAGTAAAGGGCACGAATCTTGTGTGATTGGCAAAGGCACTATCAATTATAAAGCTATTTTGTCTGAAGCTGCACAACAAGGTGTTCAATATTTTATCGTTGAACAGGAAGAATATACTGGCACCAACGAATTAGATGCTGCAAAAGCAGATGCTGCTTATGTGAGTACATTGAACTGGTAAATAAAAAGGAGTCCCTTCGGAGACTCCTTCTGAAATATGTAGAATGAGTCTCCAAATTGGGGACTCATTTTTTTATAGCAATACTCCTTCTTTCTTAATTTCTACCAATGCATTGTACAATATGTCTAATTGCGCTTCGCTATTAAATGCATTGATTGAATATCGCATATACACATCAGTATCCTGTCTCATGATCGGAATTTCAATTTTATATTTCGTAAACAAGGTTCTTTGTAATTGCTCGGGCTCTTTGGTTTTTATAGGAATGCTTACCATTTGTCCAATCCATTCTGATGTTAATGGACTGATTGGGCTTGATGCTAATAATTCGTAAAATCTTGCAGCGTTTTTCAAAACCAATTCATGGCATGCTTTAGCAATATTTTTCCAATCATGTTGTTGCATAAATGCAATGCAATCTTCTACACATAAAAATGCAGAAAAGTCTCTGGTGCCAATCATTTGGTGATAATCTAAGAAATTAGAGTGGGACGGCTTGAGTGCTTTGTAGCCCCAGCTTACTACCAATGGATCACATAAATGCTGCACTGTTTTATGAGCGTATAAAAAGCTGCATCCCTTTGGCGCCATCATCCATTTATGACATGCGCCAGTATAAAAATCTGCTTGTAGTTCGTTTAAATTTACATCTACTTGTGCTGGTCCATGTGCACCATCTACAAAAGTGATTAATCCTTTTTGTTTTGCCATGGCACAAATTTCTTTTACTGGAAATATCAATGCTGTTGCAGAAGTAATATGACTAATGAAAATGGCTTTTGTTTTTGGCGTTACTCCTTTAAAAAAATCTTCAATAAATTTTTCTTTGGTAGTGATTGGAAGACTTATTGGTTGTCTAACATATTTTGCTCCTGCTTTGTTACAATAATACTCCCAGGTTCTATCACAGGCACCATATTCAATATTGGTGGCTAAAATTTCATCTCCTTTTTCTAAGGGGAAATTCTTGGCCACCAAGTTTACTGCAAAACTAGGGTTGGTTACATATACCAAATCATCTTTGTCTGAACAGTGTAAGTAATTTGCTAATACTTCTCTAGATTTTGCTAAATATTGATATCCGTCAAATGCTATAAACTGCACTGGCTCTGCTTCTAATACCCTTTGCCATTT
>CANHUW010000139.1 GCA_947463975.1 Bacteroidota bacterium | reverse complement strand
TTACGCACAAAAAGCGGGAAAATCATTTATAGTAATCAATGATCCTACAATTCCTTCATCGACTGCTGTTGCAAGTGGTGTGATCAATCCAGTTACTGGAAGAAGAATTGTACAAACTTGGATGATTGACGTATTGCTTCCCAATGCAATAGCTGCTTATAAAGAATTGGGCAAGCACTTAAATGAAACACTGATTAGAGAAGCACCTGTCGTTTTATTGCATCCTAGTATACAAATGAAAGAAAGCTTTGAATACAGGTTAGCACACGAGAATGTTTATCTAAGTAATAATAAAGCAAAAGATTTTGACGCATTTTTTAAGACTCCATTTGGTACTGGACAAATCGACTCTAGTTATTGGATTGATTTAAATACAATGTTGTATGCTTGGAAAAAGAAATTAATTGCATGTGACTCATTTATAGAAGAACGATTTGAACTGACTGATTTAGTTGTAAAAAAAGGACAAGTGCAATGGAAAGATTATACTGCTAAACATCTTATTTTTTGTGATGGAAATAACAGCATGCACAATACCTATTTTAAGGCGCTCCCCTTTGCACCCAACAAAGGAGAAGCATTAATTGTTAAAATTGAGGGATTATCGAATCAATTTATTTATAAGAACAATATATCTATAGTGCCATGGAAAGAGGATTTATTTTGGGTGGGGTCCAATTATGAATGGGAATTTAAAGATGCTTTACCTAGTATCGCTTTCAAGGAAAAAATGATACATGCATTGGATAACTTTTTGAAAGTTCCTTATACTATTGTAGATCATCTTGCAGGTATCAGGCCTGCCAATACAGAAAGAAGGCCATTTGTGGGGGTGCATCCCTCTTATCCTTCCCTGGCAATTTGCAATGGCATGGGCACAAAGGGTTGTTCGCTTGCACCCTATTTCACTAAACAAATAATTGATTATCTTGACAATCGAAAAGCCATCGATCCGGAGGCTGATATTCAAAGATTTAAAAGTATTTTAAAAAATGAATGATGTCTAACAACAAAAATGAATTTTATAATATACCCATCGCTTATCGTAAGATGGAGAATTTACATATTGTATTTTGGATATTTAAAGATATTGCTTGGTGTTTGTCTTTGGAATTATTAGGTGTTGCAATGATTATTCCTACTTTGGCAATCTCTATCATTATCGCTTGGAGAACCAAGCATATTGTTTCTGAATTATGCCACAACATAGCCATCACTGTTTGGATAAGTGCTAACTCATTTTGGATGTGTACCGAATTCTTTGGAGTGGATCACCTTATTGTATTTGGTAATACCACAGTAAAGCATTTAGCAATGATCCCATTTATTTCTGGTGTCATTATTTTAGGGTATTACTATTTATGGTATAAGCCAAGACATAAAGAAGAAACACAAACTTTATAGATATTTTTTTAATTGATTGGCTCTTAATGCAGTAACGATTCCTAAAGTACCTACGGTTAAAAATGCCCATCTTAATCCAATCGCTTGGGATAAAAATCCAATGATCGGTGGACCAATTAAAAATCCAAAAAAACCAACAGAAGAAACCGAAGCAAGGGCAATACTTACTTGACTTGGTTCAGTTGTTTTGCCTACCGTTCCATAAATGGTGGGTATTACAGAAGATACTCCAAAACCTACTAACATAAATCCTATAGAGCTCACCAATAAATTTGGATAAATCGTTGCAATAATTAAACCAACAGTTACTACTAACCCACTTAACACCAATTGTTTTCTTGCACCCCAGTAATTAATTAAATTATCAGAGAACATTCTCCCAGTAGTCATACTGCCCATAAAACAGATATACCCTGTGGTTCTCCATTCTGGACTTGCTTTGACAATATCTTGAAAGTATACCCCACTCCAATCAAACATCATTCCTTCACATATCATATTGCTAAAAGCAATTAGTCCAAACTGCCACATCAAAGGGCTTGGCTTGGTCCATAATTTTGCTACATGATTTTTATTAGGCTCGCCTGGCATTAAATATTTGTATGTGAAAAACAAGAAAATCCAACCAACAACTGCTACTAATATAAATTGTTGTAAAGGTGAAATAGCATGCGCAACAAAAAATCCACCCAGAACTCCACCTGAAAATCCAGCCAAGCTCCAAAATCCGTGAAATCTTGAAGTAATACTTTTGTCAAACAATTTAGACAAAGCTGCTGCTTGTGTATTTATAGAGACATTGAACAAATTACCCGCTATTCCAAAAAAGAATAAAGTAATGGCTAATAAAATAGTAGTATGAGCAAATCCCAAAGTCACAAGAACTAGAGGATAAACAATGGCTGCAATAGAAACCATTTTTTTACTCCCATATCTTGCAGTTAATGTACCTGAAATAGGTATACCTAAAAAAGATCCAATTGGAAGAAAAAACAAAAGCCCCCCAAAAGCACCATCGCTTAAACCTAATTGCATTTTGATATCGGGGATACGACTGGCCCAGCTTGCAAAACATATACCTGTAAGAAAGAAAAAACCTGATAAAACGATGCGTCTGGTAGTAGGAGAATTAGTACTTACGGTCATAACGCAAAGATGGGGTTTTTCTGGGAATTGGGCTATATTTGCAGACCTATCATCTATCAATAGATTTATATGTATCGTACACACCATTGCGGCGCCTTAAATATTCAATTTGTTGGCCAAGAAGTAACCCTGGCTGGTTGGGTTCAAACCATTCGTAAATTTGGAGCCATTACTTTTGTGGACCTTAGAGATCGTTATGGTATCACTCAGTTATTATTAGGAGAAGAATTACAAGCTCAACTAGATGCGCAGCCATTAGGTCGTGAATTTGTATTACAAGTAAAAGGAACAGTGATTGAGCGTTCTAATAAAAACTTAAATATCCCTACTGGAGAAATTGAACTTAAAGTAAGTTCTTTCAAAATATTAAATGCATCTATTGTACCTCCGTTCACTATTCAAGATGACACAGATGGCGGTGATGATATTAGAATGAAATATCGTTTCTTAGATTTAAGAAGAAATGCTGTAAAAAAGAATATTGAATTAAGATATAGTGTAAATAGAGCTACAAGAAACTATTTACACGAGAAGGGATTCATGGATATTGAAACACCTTTTTTAATTAAGTCTACGCCAGAGGGAGCAAGAGATTTTGTAGTGCCTAGTAGAATGAACGCAGGTGAGTTTTATGCATTACCTCAATCACCTCAAACTTTCAAACAATTATTAATGGTAAGTGGTTACGATCGTTATTACCAAATTGTAAAGTGTTTTAGAGATGAAGATTTAAGAGCAGATAGACAACCAGAATTTACACAAATCGATTGTGAAATGAGTTTTGTAGAGCAAGAAGACATTTTAAACATGTTTGAAGGTTTAATAAAAAGCATCTTCAAAGAAGTGAAGAATATAGATTACACAGAGACTGTTCAAAGAATGACATGGGAAGATGCTATGTGGAATTATGGTAATGATAAACCAGACATTCGTTTTGGCATGGAACTATGTAATTTAAAAAAACCTAGTCATGTATTCTCTGACAAAGCAGATCAAGCAGCTTTGATTAATGGTGTTGATTTTAAAGTATTCGAAGAAGCGGAGACTGTAATTGCCATTGCAGCACCCGGTTGCAGCGAATACTCACGTAAACAAACAGATGAGTTAACTGAGTGGGTAAAGCGTCCACAAATTGGCATGAAAGGTTTGGTCTTTATTAAATGTAATGCAGACGGTACATTTAAAAGTAGCGTAGATAAATTCTATTCAGAAGATAAATTAAAAGCCATCGCTTCTGCAGCCAATGCAAAAGCAGGAGACCTGGTATTAATACTTGCAGGTGCAGAAGAAAGAACTAGAAAAGCCATTAGTGAATTACGTTTGGAATTAGGAAAGCAATTAGGGTTTAGAAAAGAAGACGAGTTTAAATTATTGTGGGTATTAGATTTCCCATTATTTGAATACGATGAGGAAGGCAACAGATGGGTAGCAAGACATCATCCATTTACTTCTCCTAAGCCTGATCATATCGATATCATGATCAATAATGCTCCAGAGATTAAAGATGCTGCTAAATATTTAGAACATCCTTATGCGAATATCAAGGCAAACGCTTACGATATGGTATTAAATGGTAATGAAATTGGTGGTGGATCTATCAGAATATTCCAAAGAAACCTACAAGAGAAAATGTTTGCAGCATTGGGCATGAGCCCAGAAGAAGCACAACATAAATTTGGCTTCTTATTAGGGGCCTTTGAATATGGAGCACCTCCGCATGGTGGTATCGCATTTGGCTTTGATCGTTTATGCGCATTATTAGGGGGCAGTGAAAGTATTAGAGACTTTATTGCCTTCCCTAAAAACAATAGTGGTCGTGATGTTATGCTAGATGCCCCAAGTGCAATA
>CANHUW010000138.1 GCA_947463975.1 Bacteroidota bacterium | reverse complement strand
TCAAAAAAGTGTTGATTGTATTTTGCATAACCACTTATTTGTTGGATATGCGTATAAGTAATAAGCTCTATGGCTAGTACACTCGCCACTGCAATGGTAAGTACACCAATAAGTGTATACACCCAGTGCATATGTATATGATCTTTATTAAGAAGCCTTCCGGTAAAATATACGAGCGGAAAAAAACTTAAACTTTTTAATGCCAACAGTCTTTCAAAAAAACTATAGGTACCAATAGGTAATAGTGCATAGACTAAATTAACGCACAAAAATGATAACATTAATTTATCGATAGGGGTCCAAGTATTATTCGATTTTAACTGCGAAATAGCGTAGACTAAAAAAAGAAGGATACTTGTTTCTTTAA
The DNA here is from genome assembly GCA_947463975.1 of Bacteroidota bacterium. Taxonomy (GTDB): domain Bacteria; phylum Bacteroidota; class Bacteroidia; order Chitinophagales; family Chitinophagaceae; genus Sediminibacterium. The sequence continues at coordinate 4,060 of CANHUW010000138.1, read as the reverse complement.
ACAACTGAAAAAACGGAATCATTTTTTCGATGCCAAACATGTAAGACACCGACAATGAGATGGTATAAATTGGTAAGCCAAATACAATAAATAAAAAAATGCCTTGTTCCCTTTTTTTATAAAGTGAATGAATTGCCGCAAAAAAGGCTGTGCAATAAATGAGTGGCAAAACAAACATAGAGTGCAATTTAAAAAAATCCGCTTAAGCGGGCCGTTATTTTTTGCCTAGCGGCATTAGATGGCCCAACTGCTTTGTAAGCCACTTTTTTGTACGGTCCAGTAGGGTAAAATCGCTCCCTACATTGATGTAGCTGTGTAATCCCGAATGTCTGTATGCTTTTTGTAAACCCTCACCATACAACACTGTTACTGGTTTTTGAAGCGAAGCAGCAAGTGTTCCCGTACCCGTGCTTAAACAGTAAATGGCTTTAGCTGAATAAAGTAGGTCGCAAAAAGTAAAAATATCCGGAGTTGACAGGGTATTAGCGCAGTTGATAATAATGGATCTTTCGCCTAAAACTTTCATTTGAGCGTTAGGGGCAATATTGTTTTGATCAAACCAGTTTTGTATGGTTGCAGGGTATTTAATATCGCCAGTGTAAGAAATATAATTAGGATCGTAAATGGTTTTGTCAATAAGAGACTCCACAAGTTTTGGCTTGTAATATATTTCTGGTTCGTGGTTTCTTTTATGATCGTCAAGCCCGTATGCAAGCATTATATGATCGAGTAAATTTTCGCCGTCTTGTATAATTTCTGAAAAATAAAAAAAGCCTGGGTCGTTGGTAAATCCGTCTAGGTAGGGGTTTAGTTCCCAAACTAATTTTTTAGTATCTGGGTTTCTAAAAATAGAATCATTAGAAATAAACACCTGATTAAAGCCGCCGTATTGTTTTGCAATGCGCGGTAAATGACTATAAAACAAATGGTCGCCAAGTCCTCCTTTTTGTATCGATATGATCAGTGTTTTCATGAAAACCGGTTTGTCCAATGTTTATAAAATGCGGTTTCAAATGCTATTTTTTTTGCCAGGTAACTTTTATTTTGGAGCCCTAAAAAACTTTCAAAATGGATACGTTTATGGTGAGCCATGCTATTTTTATACTGGCTGAAAAATAAATCAACAATCGTAAAACGATCTCCTAAAAAATCGTTCTTTGTAAATAATTGTTTTACATGATTTATGTATCTATCTAGGACTGTTTTTTTGCTGTGGGTCCTAATCGTGACATTGTTGCTGTGTTGTCTATAATCCACAAGCGCCTTGTCAATGCAGAAGGTTTGACCAAAAGTGTACGAAACCAGCGCCATCCATGCGTCATGATTGAAACTTGGATGTGTAGGCATGTCTATTATATAATCTTTAAGAGCATAGTTGCAAAGTGTAGTACAGCCAAGTACAAAATTCCCAAACAATAATGTTTCTAAACTGTGTTTGTATTTATGGTGCCCTAATTCATTTCTAAATGACCTATTTATGATGTTTTTTTGTGCATCCATTAAGCAAAGGTCACTATAAACCATGCATGGCTGATCTTGTTTTTCTATTTTTTGAAGTGCATTAAAGCATTCCTCTAATTTATTAGTATGCCATATATCATCCTGGTCTGATAATGCAAAGTAATAACCTGCAGTGAGTTGGTGTAAGCAGTTTATAAAGTTGCCAACAACTCCACGTCTGGCATCGTTTTTAATAAATTTTATTTTTCCTTCAGCTGCATATTTTTCTAGTATAACTAAAGTGCCATCTTCAGATCCATCATCAGAAACAATAATTATTGCTGGCGGTAAAGATTGGTTTAGAATTGAATCAATTTGCTCATTTAGATAAAGCGCTCCATTATAGGTTGCCATTAAAACGGCTATTTGCGGTATGTTACTATTGCTATTAATCATCTCCTATTGTTTTTGTTGGTCTAAAATAGGAGGTTAAAAATATATTTTTAAATACAAAGAGTTGGATTGCTATATAAACTGCTACACAACAAGTAATACAAAGGCATGTGTAGATATATAAATTTTGTGTAACTGATTTACAGGCCACCGCAATTGGGATAAATGCTGCGCAAGCTATGAACGATTGCATTAAAAATTTCCAAGGGTACCGAAAAGAAAATAATTTATGGGTGTAATAAAAATAGATAACCGTTACAGTTATTTCGGTAATAATACAAATGATAGAAGCGCCCACTTCTTGATAGATCGGCGTAAAAATAAAATTGAGCCCAACACTTATAATTAAACCAACAATCATTGCAATAAACACTTCTTTGGACTTGTCTGATGGAATGAGTATTTGAAACGCAAATAAGTGACCAAAGCCAATAATAAGTGGAAGTATTGACATGATTTGCATGGGCACAATACTGTTTTCAAATTTTTCACCGGAAAATATAGCAACGATTTCTGGAGCAATAATAATGGTGCCAATTGTTAATGGTACGGTTAGCGCTACAATAAAATAAAATGACGATTTTAAATTTTGTTGAACCGAATCAAAATCCTTGTCTGCAAAATGCTTTGATAAAACAGGGATAAATACAGCTCCCACAGAAGTTACAAATGGAAGGGTTAACTTGATAAACTTGATAGCTGCTGTGTAATAGCCAACCGCAGTAGCATTTGACAAAAAGCCTAAAAGCACCGTATCCAAAATGGTATACATACTTGAAGCAGCTGTGGCTCCAAAAATAAACAGCAGTGGTTTTATATGTTTTTTATATTCTAATTGGTAGGGTATTCCTTTGCTTTCGTAACAAATAGCTATAAAACTAAACACTTGGTTGCCTAATATCGTAAAAATTAGTATTCCTAAGTAATTGTATAAATCGGAAGGCGTTTTTACAAATAGGAATAAAAGTCCGAGTGCCAAAGCTTTAACAATTACGGATCTTACGGTGATGGTTTTAAAAGCACCTTTTCCGGCATAAAACCAGTCTGTGTATGTGAAACTAAATAATACAAGTATGCCAGCAATGATATAAATATTTTGTTGTGGCTCAAAATAAGGTATCAGTAAAATACTTGCTAGGTATAATGCGCTGGCAATTATACTTGTGATAAAAAAAAGGGCACTCAAAGAGAAGAATGTAGATTTTGTCGCTACTGGGTCGTTGTTCGCTTTTGCAATTTCTTTGATACCATAAACTGGAATGCCTAGTGCAGCAAACAGGGCAAAATACTGTGCGTATGAAAAAATAAATTGTGCCTCACCAATGCCGTTTGGCCCCAATATTCTTGCTGCATAAGGAAAGCTAATTAGTGGAAAAATAACATTACTTAATGAAAGGATAATATTGTAAAATATATTTTTTTTCATTACCCGTTAATTTTTAAGGGTAGATACTTTTAAATTATCGATGGCCCAACTTCTGGTACAGGTATCGTTTTTGCCACCCCCAGCATCACTTAATGACAAATCGAACCCAGGTAATTTATGCTGCATGGTATGAACAATTCTATATTTGCTAGTTCCTCTTTTATCTTTTGCTAAACTACAAACTCCAGGTAAATAAATTTCTTGTGCATGGTTGCCTGCCGGAAATGTAGGCCCAGAGTACAACCAGTTAGGGTAAGCCTGTTCTATATTACTAAAATTAGAAAATCCAGTTAATAATCTATTATGGCCGTCAAAGGCCATTAGCCATAATTCGTTACGCCAAGAATCATGCAAATACAAATCAAACTCTACTTTAATAATGGTATGCTCTGGAAGTTTGTCGATATGTAAATCCATTCGGGTATTGTTAAATACACCCAACATTTTTTGGTTTTGAAAATTTGTGATTTTAATAAATGGAAACACACCAAAAGTGTAATCATTTAACCAGCCTGCTGTTACAATTCCTTTAGGGTCGCTGTTGTTAAAATTGTTTTCGTAAACGATTCTGATATCTGTGAGATCTTTGGTGCAACCTGCAATGAGTATGAGTATGCCGCCTATTAATGATAATAAGTGTTTATATTTAAAATACTTCATATTCATGCCAATTATAGTCAAAAATAACCAACCGGGCCCATTTTAACCCTTTTTTTTGAAGCCTTACTGTACCTTTGTATC
>CANHUW010000137.1 GCA_947463975.1 Bacteroidota bacterium | reverse complement strand
TTTTAGGAACAACAGCAGGTTTGGGGGAAGGTGCTGGTCATTGCAAAACCTTTATGCTGAGTGCAGATTATTATGAAAATCAGATTGAAAATGAATTAAATAGTATATTTAGTTTACATCATTTAAAGTATTCTAAATCAATTATTAAGGAAGAAAATTGGAATGCATTATGGGAATCTAATTTTGAACCGGTGAGGGTGGGAGACTTTGTGGGTATTAGGGCAAATTTTCACCCTAGCTTTGAACCTAAGGTCCAATTTGAAATACAGATTACGCCTAAAATGAGTTTTGGAACGGGCCATCATCCCACTACTTTTTCGGTGATGCAATTAATGGAGCGCCTAGATTTTAAAGGTAAAACCGTGTATGATTTTGGAACTGGTACTGGCATCTTGGCTATACTAGCCGAACAATTAGGTGCAAAGGAAGTACTTGCAGTGGATAATGATCCTTGGTGTATAGAAAATTCCCAAGAGAATATCCTAGCTAATGGATCTGCCAAAATCACTATTCAGCAGGTAAACTCTGCTATCCAACCCAGAGACTTTGATATCATTATTGCGAATGTCAATAGGCACATTATTGAGGCCAATATGCAAGAGCTTAGTCAAGTATCTAATTCAAATTCAACTTTAATATTAAGTGGTTTGTTAATTGAAGATCAAGAAGATATGAAAGAATTTGCTTTCAAAAATAATTGGCAATTCATGCAAGCGCAGCCTTTAAATGGATGGGTTAGTTTACTGTTCAATAAGGCATAATCAAGTGCCATTTGGGTGATTTATAATGTATATTTGCTTACCCCAAAGCGTCTGATTATGATGGAAGCGATGTTGACCTTACTGGCTTATTTGATTGGATCTATCCCAACTTCTATTTGGGTAAGTAAAACCAAATTCGGTATTGATATTAGAGATTATGGTAGTGGTAATGCAGGTGCGACCAATACCTATAGAGTTTTAGGAGCAAAATGGGGCACTTTTGTGATGATCGTAGATGTCATCAAGGGAGCCATAGCTACTTCATTATGGGTAAGCATTCCGTATTATTATACCAACGAGTTACACCGAACCAATTTCATGATTGTGCTGGGCTTAGTGGCTGTTCTGGGACATATTTACCCCATTTGGGCTGGCTTTAGAGGGGGAAAAGGGGTTGCGACATTATTGGGAATGGCCTTAGCGATTCAACCTGCCGTAGCTTTACTATGTATTGTCGTTTTCTTAATTACATTGCTTGCTACACGTTTTGTATCTGTTAGTTCTATGTTGGCTGGTATTGCATTCATGGTCTTGATACTTTTTATCTACCATGAGAAAGAAACCTCCTATAGGTTATTTGCCATTATTGTGGCTATAATGGTGGTCTTTACCCATAGAAATAATATTAAAAGACTATTTCAGGGTAATGAAAACAAAGTTCCCTTGTTCAAAAAAAAGGACAAATCCGAAGAAAAATAATATATTGATTATCAGTATTTTATAGAGTTTATACAATAAAAAATGTGGATAATCACACATTTTTCGTAATTTCGCCCTCCTCATAAATCCTACGTTTAATATGTCTAGTAATTTGAATCTTTTAGAAAAGTTGCAATTAAAGGATGAGAAAAATTTATTGATTCAAGGTTTACCTTCTTCAGTAGAAAAGCAATTTGCTAAGTTGTCTTACAATAAGAATTTAACCCCATTATTAAAAACTAGAAAAGTTGATTTTGCTTTGATTTTTGCGATCAACCAATTACAGTTGAATAATATTTTGAAAGAAGTCTTTTCAGCTTTACACCCAGCGTGTAAATTATGGATTGCTTATCCAAAACCAACTTCTAAAATTGTATCTGATTTAAATAGAGATGCAAGCTGGGAAATTTTATCAGACAATGATTTTGAAGCCATCCGTCAGGTGACTTTAGATCATGTATGGACAGCAATGCGTTTTACAAAATTAGATCAGATTCCCAATAAAGAAAGATCTTTTGCAGAGTTTAAAGTGTCTAATATTAAAGTGGACGATTTTGAAAAGCGTTTAATTGCATTACCAATTGAATTAGATAAGATGTTTTCTCACAACGAAGAGGCGAGAGAGTTCTTTACTTCATTGTCTATTATTAATCAAAAGGAATACCTCAGTTGGATTCAAGGGGCAAAAAAAGAAGAAACCAAGCAAAAGCGTTTGGAAGCAACTTTAGAAAAGTTAATGGCAGGGAAAAATAATCCCTCAGAAAAATAAACATTTTTGATGTGTTAGTAAATACCAAAATGAGTCTCGAAAGAGACTCATTTTTTTTGTAGTAATTATTTTATAATCACCGTTCCAATAATCTTGGTTAATTCTCTTTCCACTTCTTTTAAGTGTTTGTGTATTTGTAGCAATAAAATTTGATCATCTTCTTTTGCGTGTTCCATATCCAATTGATTCTGGGTAATCATTTTTTTCACCTTTCTCAATTTAAAATAGAGTAGGCTGGCTTCCACATCATGCATGAAACTTTTTTCTTCTACTTGTCGAACAATTCCTAATTTTTCATTCCATCTTTGACTTAATTCATGCTCTGGAGCAAATAGGGTAACCACCCAATTGCGTACTTTTTCCTCTTCATGATATTGCAAAGTTTTGCTATCAGGAGATTTACCATCTTTGAACCAAGCCGTATAAGCATTCATTAATTGAATCATTTCTTCATTTTCTAAAGGGAAGGCTTCAATTTCCTCCCAAATCCACTCTGCTATTGATTTCCCTTCGCTAGTTTTTTCGTTACCATATTCAATGAGCACGCGTAATAAATTCTTCTCATGCACTAAATCTTTATCAGTAAAAATATCAATATTCTCCTCAGTGCTTGTTTCATTGTTTAAATTTGGCATTAAAATGGCTGCTTCATCATAAGCCATTTTCTTTTCTTCTTTAACAATCTTGTCTCGCTTGAATTTATTCACCAATTGAGTTAATCCTGTCTCATCTATTTTTAATAAGGAAGAACACTTTAAAATATATTCTTGAAGCTTCGTAAAGTCTTCGGCTTTATTAATTTTACTTAAGGTTTCTGCAATTTGATTAACCAACAGATTCTTTTTGTTTAAATCCGTCCCAACATCTTTTAATTGTACTTCTAATTGAAATAAGACAAAATCCTTTTTATTATTTTGTACAAATTCATTGAAGGCTTCAGACCCAACTTTATTCACATAACTATCCGGATCTTCGTTATCAGGAATTAAAACTAATTGAACATTCAAGCCTTCTTCCAGGGCCATATCCAATCCTCTTAATGCTGCTTTTACACCGGCGCTATCCCCATCGTAAATAATGGTTAGGTTTTGTGTATATTTTTTAATCAATCTTAATTGATCAATCGTCAAAGAGGTACCGCCACTTGCCACCACATTTTCAATACCCGCTTGGTGTAAACTCACAACATCGGTATAACCTTCTACCAATAAACATTCATTCTTTTTATCTATGGCTGTTCTTGCAAAATAAGACCCGTATAAGATTTTACTTTTGATATAAATATCATTCTCGGGTGTATTGATATATTTGGGTGACTTATCGTTCTTGGCAATTTGTCTAGCCCCAAAACCTATGATTTTTCCCGTGGTATTGTGAATAGGGAAAATAATTCTATCTCTATAATTATCCTGCCATTCTCCATTTCTTTCCACCACTAATCCTGTCTTTGCAAATAAATCTGGATTGAATTGGTTTTGAACTAAAGCTTTTGCTAATCCATCTCTCTCGGAGGGGTTGTAACCAATTTTGAATTTCTCCACAATGGGTTTTAAAAAACCTCTATGTTGCATATAGCTTTGAGCAATGGTTACTCCAGCATCTGTCTCCCAATATTGTTTTTGAAACCAATCCATCGCAAATGAATTGATAGCATACAAGCTATCAGCGACTTGTTGGGCCATTTTTTGAGCCGGACTAGTCTCTGTTTCTTCAATTTCTATATTATATCTTGCGGCCAACCACCTTAAAGCTTCTACATAACTATACTTTTCGTGTTCCATCAAAAAAGTAATGGTATTGCCGCTTTTGCCGCAACCAAAACATTTATAGATTTCCTTGGCTGGGGAAACAGTAAAAGAAGGGGTCTTTTCGTTATGAAATGGGCAGTTTCCTAAATAATTGGTACCTCTCTTCTTTAATTTTACAAATTCGCCCACCACATCAATAATATCAATGCGACTGGTAATTTGCTGTATGGTCTGAGGGGTAATCATGGTTGGCGAAAATAACTAATCTTCTGCTTCTGGAAGGGAAAAATCCATGTCATCACTATCTAAGAGTTCACGCTCTATTTCTTCCATTTGAACAATATCCCAGGCTTCTGATTCCGTAGGGGTGGTATTCATTAAATCTCCCCATTCGGAGCTATCCAAGTCTTTATTTAGGCTATCTGACAGACAACAAATGACAAAACTGGCATTATTGTCATAAAACTGTTCCTGTGCTTCAGCCAATT
>CANHUW010000136.1 GCA_947463975.1 Bacteroidota bacterium | reverse complement strand
ATCTACCTTCTCCAAATACTGCTTGGTTGTTGATGCGCTCTCTTGAAACCATGAAAATCAGAATGGAACAACAACAAGCCAATGCAAAAATAATTGCTCAGCATTTATGCAAACATCCTAAAGTGGCTAGAGTGTATTATTTAGGTTTATTAGAAAAAGGTTCGTCGCAGTGGGAAATATTTAACCAACAATGCAAAGGAGAAGGAGCGATGTTAAGCTTTGATATTGTTGGTGAGGAGAAAGAAGCTTTTGCCTTTTTAAATCATTTAAAATTAATTCAATTAGCAGTTAGTTTAGGCTCCACTGAAAGTTTGGCAGAACATCCCGCTACCATGACGCATATTGATATTCCAGAAAAAGAAAAGAAAGTAATGAATATTACGAGCTCATTAATTAGATTGAGTATTGGGGTGGAAAATGTGGATGATTTGATTGCTGATATTGATAAGGCATTAGAAAAAGTGTAAAATACAATAAGACCATTTTGATTCATCTTACCCATTTTTTGTATCCCAACTCGCTTTTTCAATAGTAAAATAGATTTTAACTATAGGAATTTCTGAGTTCACTAATATTAATTGGTCTTTTTATTCATGGGAATTATTTTTATTGACTTTTATCATATAATAAAAGTTTCATATAAGTTAATAAAATCCAATTCCAATGAAAATTTCTATTCAATTTCTTTTAGTATTGATATTTGTTAATATGCTTCTTGTAGGTTGTAATAAACAAGTTGATATAAATGTTAACGATCCATCTCAAGCAATAAAATCTAATGCAGAGGCGCTTGGTCTTTTAAATGCAAAAATTACACAAGAGGGTAGCTTGGCAAATTCATATATCATTGTTTTTAAAGAAACAGTTACAAATGTGGATGAAGAGATTGATCAGGCGGCTAAAAAATTTGGTTTTAGAGTTGGTTTCAAATACAAGAATGCCATTAAAGGATTTTCTGCAAAGTTGCCAGATGCCGCATTAAATGGTTTAAGAAACAATCCAAATATTGCTTTAATTGAACAAGATCAATTAATTAGTTCTAATACTACTCAAACTCCAGTTCCTTCATGGGGATTGGATAGAATTGATCAGATTTCTTTGCCATTAAATGCTTCCTATACATATGCTGTTGATGGCACAGGTGTTGATGCATATATTTTTGATTCAGGCATTTTTGCTGAACATAATGAATTTGGCGGTCGAGTTAGAAGAGGCTATTCTTCAATTGGATCAATTACAAACTGGACTGATCAAAATGGACATGGTACCCATGTTGCTGGAACAGTTGGTGGTACAAAATTTGGTGTTGCAAAAGGTATCAATCTAGTTGCTGTTCGTGTTCTAGATGCTGTAGGGTCTGGTTCTACTTCAGGAGTCATAGCTGGAATTGATTGGGCTATAGTAGATCATACAAGTACACCTGCAGTTGGTAATATGTCTTTAGGCGGGGGTGCTTCTACTGCATTAGATAATGCAGTTAACAAAGCAATTTCAGATGGTATAGTCATGTGTGTAGCAGCTGGAAACAATGGAAGAAGTGCTGCTAATTTTTCACCTGCAAGAGTAATAAATGCTATAACTGTGGGTGCAACAGGAACATCAACCAATAAAGATGCTTTTGCAATATATTCAAATTTTGGTTCAGTGGTTGATATTTTGGCACCAGGTACAGGTATAACATCAGCATGGATATTAAGTACTACATCTGAAAATACTATTTCTGGAACCTCTATGGCAACCCCGCATGTAGCAGGAGTTGCTGGTTTATATCTTTCAAAAAACAGAACAGCAAGTCCTGCAACTGTTCAAACTGCATTGAAAACTGCAGCTAGTTCAAATAAAATTGCAAGTGTACCCAAAGGCACTGTAAATAAGTTATTGTTTACTAACTATTAAGATTTTCGAACTCGCAAAGCGTTTTAGATTCTTCCTTATTGAGTTAACTTAAAGCTCCTAAAAGCAACACATTGTGTTGCTTTTTTGCTTCCCCTATGGAAAATTCCATAGTTTTTTGTCAAGAAGCAACAATCCATTTTTTTCTGTATCAAATTATCCTACCTTTTTATGTCATTTATGATATAGATGCAAAATTTTTAATGTGTCATTTTTGTATTAGTAACATTTTGATGTTAACATCTTTAAAGAACAAATGTTAAAATCTAATTCAATAGAATAAATTCGAAATGAAAAGTGTTGTGTCAATTATAATTGGGAAGAGGGTAAGAAAAATTAGAATTTCACAAGGGAAGAGTATGACAACTTTGGCTAATGAGAGTGATATGGAATATGTTCAACTTTCAAGAATTGAATTAGGACAAATCAATACAACGATTTTTCAATTGTATAAAATCTCACAATCATTGGGAATTAAATTAGAAGACTTCTTTAATAATATAGATGATGAGATTCATCAAGAACTTATTAGTAGTAGTAAAAAAATATGAATAACTTTAAAGTCTTTTTTAAAAAATTATTTTTTCTACTTATATCGTTATTGCTGGTATATTTACTTTGTGATTATGTGTATAAAAACTATTATGATACTCCAATTTTTGGCATTAATAAATTAGAAACCAATCCTAATGCTCATAATTCGGCAAAAAGGTATATTCTAATTACAAAAGACAATTTTGATAAATGGTATGATGATAGTTTAGGAAGATCTCCATTTAGTAGTTATGAATTGAATAATGTAATTTTTCAAGGTAAGTTTTCAAGAACCAATGGCATTTTACCTGCTTTTGAATTAACTTATCTTTATCATTCAAGTCCTCTATCGAAAGAATGTAAACACAGTTTGTCTTTTATACTTCATGATTTATATGAATCCTTCGATGATGAACAATTAGAAAAAATGATTGATAAGCAGTTGACTTTTTACGCACCTAAAATTAGGTATATCCCCTTTAAAAGGGAAGAATTTTCTAAATGTGGGTTACATGCTACAATTGAAGTTTATAGTGGGTGGAAAATAGTAAATATCAAAGATTTTAACCTAATTAATCCTCAAAGAAATCCTACTTTTTTAAAGTAAACTTGAATTAAAGCCCCTATTTTTATATTCACTAAATCCATGGACTAAATACATATTTAAAAACATTATTTATTATTTAAATTTAATTATATTTAATAGTTAAGACAAATTGATACTTTGATACCTGCCTTTGCACAATTTAAAAAATTTATCTCACCTTTTGGTTTGAGTGATGAAGATTTTGAAATGATATCTCAAAATTGCGAATTTGTATATTTTAAAAAAGGGATTGTATTAATGCATGCGGGTGAAAAACAAAATTGTATTTATTTTCTCACTAAGGGTATAGTTAGAAATTTTGTGCTAACAATAGACGGTGAAATTAGTACATATGGATTTCGAATAGAAGATTCTTTAATCACAGGCTATGGATTACATAATTTTCATGATCAACATAAGGCATTAGTAAGTGTCGAATGTTTAGAGTATTGTGAAATGATAAAAATTCCTTTACATGCGCTTAAATTAATGGAGCAAAATAGTAAAGATGCCCAAAAAATAGCTAGATCCATTGCTGAATCACACATCATTGATTTAGTCAATTTTATCATTAGTGTTGACACAAAAACCACACTTGAAAGATATGAAGAACTAGAAATACTATTCCCCAATATTCATCAAAGAGTGCCACAACACATTATAGCCGGTTATCTAAGAATTTCTAGAGTACATTTATCAAGAATCAAAAAATTAAGATTAAAGAAGTAACATTTGTTACATTCTGATAATTTCTTCTGTATTTACTTTGTGTAATAGATTATCACATAGTAAAATACAATACATGAGAAATTTGAAATTTGCTGATGATAAAATATTAATTCAATTTATTAGCAAGAAAACATTGTTAAACAAAGGAACGGCAAGTATTCTTTATTCTGACATTATTGAAATGTCAGAAGTGAAAAATAAAAATAAAGCATTAATCATACTATTTTCAATAGTTTTAATTACGTTAAGTATTTGTTTTTGGATAAATTTCGGAATGGTGCTTTCTATATTTAGTGTCCCATCTTTATTTTTTGGATTTAACTTGCCGCCAAGTTATTTAAGGATTCAAAATAGAAATAGGGAGGTATATTTCGTAAATGTCAGTGAATATAAAACTTTGGATTTGATAGAATTGATTGATGTGTATAGAAAATTTTAATAGGATTGTTGGCCTCGTTAAGGAACCAGCACTTCTTCATCAGAAGTTCGTTCGCGTCTTCTCCCCACGAATTGATCTTGCCAAAAGCACATAAACGCAGCATTTCGTGTTGCGTTTGCTTATTTCATGCTCATCCGCTCAATCAAGCAAGCTTGTTTCACGTATTCGCATAAAAAAAGCCCCGACTTGCGTCGGAGCTTTGTGATCCCGCTGGGACTCGAACCCAGGGCCCATACATTAAAAGTGTATTGCTCTACCAACTGAGCTACGGAATCTAACCGTTTCCCTTTT
>CANHUW010000135.1 GCA_947463975.1 Bacteroidota bacterium | reverse complement strand
AATAAACATCATAGATATTTTTATCCAAAGCGTTCATTACCGTCTTAGCACTTTTATAACTTATTTGCGCTTCAGAACTCAAACCACCAGTAACCAATGCAACTTTCTTTTTCATGAATCTCTATTCTAAATTTAACGATACTTAAAAATAAAAAAAGGGAATCAAATTCCCTTTTTTTATTCGATTATTACAAATGTAACTTTTCTTTTTTAGCTAATAGCTGGTCAATGGTCTCTTGATACAATTCATCATTCACACAACAATCCACTGGACAAACCGCAGCACATTGAGGTTCTTCATGAAACCCTTGACATTCTGTACACTTATTGGCTGTGATGTAATAAGTATCTGCAGCAATAGGTGTATTCCTATGCCCTGCATCTACTGTTGATCCATCCATTAAAGTAAAAGAACCTTTTACTGTGGTACCATCTGCCATTGCCCATTCTACACCACCTTCATAAATAGCATTATTGGGACATTCTGGTTCACAAGCTCCGCAATTAATACATTCATCCGTTATTTTAAGTGCCATAAAAAAAATTTAAAAATTAGTAACGTACTTTCGTGAAATAAAGATAAACAAAAACATGGAAATTCAAGCAAGGATCGCTGGTTTTGTGACATTAGGGCAACAATTGATGCATCAAAATAACCCAGCATTAGAAGCAATTAAACAAAGAGCACAGACCGAGAACGCCTGGTTTATTCCTTCTTTTATTGATGCTGCTCTGGTTCAAATCTGTCAACATTTCTTACAAGAAAACGCTTTGAAAGATTGGGCAGCCATGTATCCCAATTTATCAAAAACATTGACCCAAAAGAAAATAGGAATTGTAATGGCTGGCAATATTCCTATGGTAGGATTCCATGATTTATTAAGCACCCTATTGGCTGGACATATTGCAGTAGTCAAATTATCTTCAAAAGACAAGGTCTTAATGGAGTATATTATTCATTCTTTACAAACCATTGAACCTATTTGGAAGGATCAAATTATTATTCAAGAGCAATTAAAGAACTGTGATGCCTATATAGCTACAGGCAGTAATAATACCAGTCAGTATTTTGAATATTATTTTGGCAAATTCCCACATATCATTCGCAAAAATAAAACCAGTATCGCAATTCTAAATGGAGATGAAAGTGCAGAAAAATTAAGCCTTCTAGCAGATGATATGATGCTGTATTTTGGCATGGGTTGCAGAAATGTAACACAGCTCTGGGTTCCAACAGGATATACTTTTGAACCATTATTAGCGGCCCTACATAAATATGATTTTGTTGTAGACAACCATAAATACAAACATAATTATGATTATCAGTTGGCTTTATTGATGATGACCCGACAATTTTACATGAATACGGGAGCCATTTTATTGAGTGAAAACCATTCCCCTTTTGCAGCCATTTCTCAGGTGCATTATCAATATTATGAACCTGGCAATAATCCAGCATTGAATATGGAAGAAATTCAATGTGTAGTGGGCAATGGAGGATTGGAATTTGGAAGCTTACAATCCCCTTCACTATACCAATATGCCGACGGCGTAGATACTTTAGCTTTCCTAGCAGGGCTAAACTAGTCTATAAACGAACTTTTTCGTAAATATTTTGTTAAACAAATTGTCATATGTTGGTGACAAGGTTTCAGCTTTGTACTTTTGAGACATCCATGGCATAAAATTTGAAATTTATATAACAAACCAATCATTTTTAGATATGAACTTAAATGTAAAAAATGTATTCACCATTATTGGTATCAGTGCAATGACTACTTTGGCAAGTATTTGGGGGTATAGCAAATGGATGAAATCCACTGACTCTTTCTATACCGATGGAAGGCTCCCCGCAAATTATGCAAGCTTCATGAATGGAACCGCTCCTACAGCTACAGTAGATTTTACACCAGCTGCAAGTGCAGCCTCTCCTGCTGTTGTACATATTAAAACAAAGACCAACGCAAAACGTGTAGAACAAGGTAATCAACCAAGACAAAGGAATCCTTTCTTTGACTTCTTTGGAGATGATATGTTTGGAGATGCATTTGGAGGACCAAGAATTATTCCAGAACAAAGAGCAAGTGGAAGCGGAGTATTGATCACGGGCGATGGTTATATTGTAACCAACAATCATGTGGTAAAAGATGCAGATGATATCAGTGTTACTTTAACCAATAAAAAAACATACAAAGCTAAAGTTATTGGTACTGACCCTAGTAGTGATTTAGCAGTAATTAAAATTGAAGCTGCTTCATTACCTTATTTGGTATATGGTAATAGCGATGATTTAAAATTAGGTCAATGGGTTTTAGCAATTGGTTACCCTTTATCATTAGATGTAACTATTACTGCTGGTATTATCAGCGCTAAGAATAGAAATATTGATATCAACTCAAGACAAAGTGATAAACCTATTGAATCATTTATTCAAACCGATGCAGCAGTGAATCAAGGAAATAGTGGTGGGGCTTTGGTGAATACCAATGGTGAATTAATTGGTATTAATTCTGCCATCATGTCTCCTACTGGAACTTATGCAGGCTACTCCTATGCAATTCCAGTAAATATTGTAAAGAAAGTAGTAACGGATATTGTAAAATTCGGAACAGTGCAAAGAGCTTATTTAGGTATAAGTTATCCAAAAGATGGTATTGCAGAAGAAGAATTGAAAAAATTAACGGATGAGTTAAATGTGAAATATAAAGAAGGTGATGGAATCATTATCACTGATGTATTAGATGGAGGTGCTGCAAAAGCTGCAGGCATCAAAAAAGGTGATATCCTAATTAAATTCAATGGAGTGAATATTAAGTCATCGGGAGAATTACAAGAACAGGTGGCAAAATATAAACCAAGCGATAAAATCAATGTAGTCGTTAAGCGTGGAGGCAAGGATATGATCTTAGATGTTGTATTAAAAGGAAAATTGGGCACAACCGATATGGCTGCATCTAGTAAACTTGGCACTAAACTTGGTGGCAAATTAGAAACCCTTGATAAAGCAACTGCAGAAAAGAATGATTTAGAAGGTGGTGTGATCATTAAAGAATTAGGTGATGGCATCATTGGTAAGAGTAGAATTGAAAAAGGCTTTGTCATTACTCAGGTAAATGATATTTCAGTAAATACAGTAGAAGAATTCTACGAAGCATTGAAAAAAATAACTGGAAGTTCAGTTAAAATATCAGGCGTATATCCAGGATATTTTGGCAACTACGCTTTTATATTGAATTTGAATGAGTAATTCATCCAAATATTCAATCAATAAAAAGCCCTTATTTAATTATGAGGGCTTTTTATTTTTCATCTTATTCCAAATGATATCTTTTTCGGCTAAACTTAAACTGGCTAAATCCAGTGTATGTTCTTTTGCATAAGCTTCCATTAATTCAAAACGATATTTAAATTTCTTATTGGTTCTTTCTAATGCGGTTTCTGGATCGATATTTAAAAAGCGGGCATAGTTAATTAAGCTAAATAAAACATCTCCAAACTCGGCTTCCATTTTATCTTGATTCTTGGCTTCAATTTCTACTTGCAATTCTTTGATTTCTTCTTCTACTTTGTCCCATACTTGTTCTTTATGCTCCCATTCAAAACCCACTTGCTTTACTTTCTGTTGTATTCTAAAAGCTTTTACCATGGATGGCAAACTATTAGGCACTCCTTCTAACAATGACTTCTTCCCTTCTTGTAATTTTAATTGCTCCCAGTTTTTCTTCACGGTCTCTTCATCATCTGCTTTCACATCACCATAAATATGAGGATGCCTATGAATTAATTTCTTGGAGATTCCTTCTATAGCGTCTTGTAAAGTAAATTGTCCCTGCTCTGTGCCAATTTTAGCATAAAACAAAACATGTAATAAGATATCACCAAGCTCTTCTCGAATACCTTGCCAATCTTCTTCAATAATGGCATCCACTAACTCATATAACTCTTCAATAGTATTACTTCTTAGGCTTTGAATAGTTTGTTTTTTATCCCAAGGACATTTCTCCCTTAAAGTATCCATGATTTCTACCAAGTCAAGGAAGGATTTTGCTAATTTTTCTTGAGACATAATTATAAGATGTGTTTTGATGACTTTAAAATTTTATTTAAAGGAGACGCATATTGTTGCTAAGATAAATATTATTGTGAGACTGTCGGTTCACTTCGTTCACCGACTTACTCGGATATCGGTCTTACTCAAAGCCTTTCAAACAAACAATCTGTGCTTGTTTGGCTTTTTTTATGCTCATTCGCTTTCAAGAGCACGCTCTTGAGCTACTCGCATAAAAAAAGCCTCTCAACTTGTGTTGAGAGGCTTTGTGCCTCAGGCGGGAATCGAACCCGCACGGGCGTTGCGGCCCACAGGATTTTAAGTCCTGCGTGTCTACCAGTTCCACCACCAAGGCGTCTTTCACAGACTTAAAAAAAATCCCGAACCGAAATTCGGGATTTTGAGCGGAAGACCAGGCTCGAACTGGCCACCCCGACCTTGGCAAGGTCGTGCTCTACCAAATGAGCTACTTCCGCTT
>CANHUW010000134.1 GCA_947463975.1 Bacteroidota bacterium | reverse complement strand
CTGAACATGTAGCATATGCTTATACAGAATTAGGTAAAGTAGGTAACTTATTTACAGTTGCTGCTGCATTCGGTAATGTTCACGGCGTATACAGTCCAGGTAATGTTGAATTAAAGCCTGAGATTTTACATAATAGTCAATTACATATTGAGAAAACTTTAGGCACTGGTCCAAAACCAGTTTACTTTGTATTCCATGGCGGATCAGGTTCTCCTCAAAATCAAATCAGAGAAGCCATTGGATACGGTGCTATCAAAATGAATTTAGATACAGATTTACAATGGGCATTCTGGGAAGGTATCTTAGGATATTACAAAAAGAATGAAGCATTTTTGCAAACGCAATTAGGCAACCCAGAAGGAGCAGATAAACCAAACAAGAAATATTATGACCCACGAGTTTGGTTAAGAAAAGGAGAAGAATCTTTCATTAAGAGATTAGAACAATCTTTTGATGACTTAAACTGTATTAACAGAAACGCTTAACTATGAAGAATAGAGAAGAAGATATTGAATTGAATTTAACTGGAGAAGAAGCCAATCAATCTGATGCTGCTGATAAATCAAGATGGTTTAAGCGTATTAGAAAAGGGATCAACACTTCAACTGCTGATAAAAAAGAAACTCCAGAAGGTCTTTGGAGTAAATGTCCTTCTTGTAACCATATATGTACAAGTGCTGAATTAAAAGAACAATTATACATATGTTCAAGTTGTAATTTTCATCATAGAATTGGAAGTGACGAATACTTCGATATATTATTTGATGATCAACAATTTGAAGTATTATTTGATAATATTAAAAGTAAAGACGCTTTAAACTTTACAGATCTTAAAAATTATCAAAAGCGTTTAGACGAGATTCACTCAAAGACTGATTTAAAAGATTCTATGCGTGTTGCAACTGGCAAAGTAAACGGCGAAGGTATTGTTGTTGCTTGTATGGATTTTGAATTTATCGGAGGTTCATTAGGAAGTGTGATGGGAGAAAAATTCTCAAGAGCAGTTGATTATTGTATTCAACATAAGTTGCCCTACTTAGTAATTAGCAAAAGTGGCGGAGCAAGAATGATGGAAAGTGCATTTAGCTTAATGCAATTAGCGAAAACAAGCGGTAAACTTTCACAATTAAGTGATGCGAAACTGCCTTTTATCTCTATGTTAACCGACCCTACTTTTGGTGGCATCTCTGCTAGCTTTGGTATGTTGGGCGATATTAATATAGCTGAACCAGGTGCTTTAATCGGATTTGCTGGTCCAAGAGTCATTAAGGAAACCATTAAGCGGGATTTACCTCCTGGATTCCAACGTTCTGAATTCCTTTTAGAACATGGGTTCCTTGATTTTATCGTTGATAGAAAGGAGTTGAAAGCTAAATTGTCTGAAGTATGTTTCTTGTTCAGAAACTAATCCACAGAACTAAATCAATTTTAAATAGTACTTTTGTAACCCGGTCCTTTATTGGATCGGGTTATTTTTTTATGTCAAAAGCAAAAGCAGTTAAAGCCAAAGAGTTAAACAATAGGCAAGCCTATTTTAACTACGCCATCGAAGATAAATACGTGGCTGGTATGGTATTGCTTGGAACGGAGGTAAAATCAATTAGAGAAGGCAAGGTGAGTTTTAATGATTCATTCTGTTTTTTTGATAGAGGTGAATTGTGGGTTAGAAGTTTATACATCAATGCATACTCCCATGGCTCTGCTAATAATCATATTGAAGTACACGACAGAAAATTATTGCTACAAAAAAGAGAGTTGAGCAAATTAGAAGCTAAGGTGAAAGAAAAAGGTTTCACCATAGTTCCATTGAGAATATTTTTTAACGAAAAGCATTTAGCCAAATTAGAAATTGGCGTGGGCCGAGGCAAGAAAGAATTCGACAAACGCGAAACGATAAAGAACCGCGACATCGATAAAGATATCAAACGTTATCTTGCAAAATAGAAAATGAGAAAGAAATTCTTTTAAATATATTTACCGTTATTTTCTTTCTTAAAATTCAATTGTTCTTTTAGCGAGGCAGGGTCTGGGCGGTTGGTAGTTGCATAAGCGACTCCCATTAAAACTGAAAATAATCCCAACGCAAAAGCTAATTCAGAGGGGACCCACCAATAACCCCAGGCTTGATTAATTTTGGCATGTTCGGGTTGGTTTAATTCATACCTGATTGCTACACGCTGCCCTATTTGTGACTTAAATTCTTTTGTGGGCAATTTCAATAAATAAACTTTACCGTCTTCTGTAAAACTTGCAACAATCCTATCCCCTCTTTCTTCTATTAAAGCTGGGGTAATTTCACTATCAAAATAATCTGGTGTTCTACTAAAGGGTAAGTAGACAAAAAATAATGATAAGAATAATATAGTAGCAGACTTAAACATATTGTAAATAAGAAGAGTCTCTATAAGGAGACTCTTCTTTGAATATAATCACCTGAGTCTCCTCTGGGGACTCGTTATGTATTAATTACTTAAACTTCTAAAATCAACAGGTACCAGCTTACTTACTCCTGGCTCCTGCATGGTCACACCATAGATCACATCTACAGCACTCATGGTTTGCTTATTGTGGGTTACAATAATAAACTGTGAATTATCAGAGAACTTTTGGATCATCTGAGTGAATTTGCCCACATTGGCATCATCCAATGGTGCATCCACCTCATCCAAAATACAGAATGGTGCTGGCTTGATTAAGTAGATAGCAAATAACATAGCGGTTGCTGTTAATGTTCTCTCACCACCACTCAACTGAGTAATTGATGATGGACGCTTACCTTTAGGTTTCGCGACAATCTCTACGGCTGTTTCTGCTAAATTATCCGGATCTACCAATATTAAGTCACAAGAATCTTCTTCTGTGAACAATGCTTTGAACACTTTTTGGAAGTTTTCTCTTGCAGTATTATATGTTTCTAAGAAAGCTTGGTTAGCGGTTGCTTCCACTTCTTGAATAGTTAACATCAAACTTTCTTTAGCATCTACTAAATCATTCTTTTGCTCTAAGATAAAGTCATAACGTTTTTTCATCTCGGTATAAGCTTCAATGGCAGTTGGGTTCACTTCGCCCATATTCTCTAAACGCTTTTTCATACGTTCCACACTAGCTTGTAATTCTTCCAAGCTTTCTTCTGTTTGTCTGCCTTTATCTAATACTTCTTCTAACTCTACTTTAAATTCAACACTTAAGCGCTCTTTCATACCCGCTAAAGATAATTTCAAGTTATTTAATTTATCCTTGATCTCATTGATCAATTGATCCATTAATTCTTTAGATTTCACTTGTAATCTTAAAGCGCTTTCTTTTTCTTGTAACTGTGTTCTTAAAGTATAGTATGCTTGGTCTGCTTCATTTAATTTTAATTCTTCAGCTTCCTTATTTCTCAATAATTCAATCAATTCCGCTTCCACTGCTGCTAATTGATCTTTGCTCTCTACAATGGCAGTTGACGCTTCTGTCAATTGAGCTGTATTGGATTGGATTTGTGCATGCAAGTCAACCAATTGGTTTTCTTTAAATACTACTTCTTGTTGTAAAGCCTCAATTTTACTTTGTTGCTTTGTCAACTGTAAATTCATTTCATTGAATTCTCCAGAAGCTAAATGATAGGCTTGTTCAGCTGCTTGATAAGCTAACTCAATATCACCTAATTGAGACTGAGTTTCTTGTAAACTAATATTCAATGCTTCAAATGCTAGTCTTGTATCAGCAATGGCATCATGTTCTTCTTGCATCTTAATAGCAAATTCTGCTAATTTAGCTGCAGCAGTAGTTTGAGCCGATTGTAAGTTTTCCAATCTATTCTTATTGGCAAACACTTCATTGATTAAAGTATTTACAGATTGCTCTGTAGCACGAATTTCATTTTCTTTCAATAATTCATTAAAGCCAAGTACCGAATCATGCTTCACTTGAATTTGAGCCTTTAAATCATTCACCACTTTTTCTTGCGCTTCTATATCTTCTAATAACTTTTCTAAATTTTTCGCACGTCCAATTTTCTTTCCTTCAAATAATCCTACACTACCCCCTGTTAAAGTGTATTTACCCTTAACATATTTTCCTGTTTTCTCTAAAATAACTCCAGTATGATTGGCTTCTAGAGCAGCTTCATTTTCAGCAATAAATACATTTCCTAACAAATGATTTGCTAAAGCAGCATATTTAGGATCTATTTCTACCACTGATAAGGCAGCAATGGTATTGGATGGTGCAGCATTGGCTTGTGCGCCAGTTAATTGATCTAACAAGAAGAAGTTGGCTTTACCTTTTTTATGCTCATCCAATAAATGAATAGCTTGTAACCCTTCTTTCAAATCATTCACTACATAGTAGTTTAAATAGGGTTCTAATACATTCTCCACAGCAGTACGATAAGACTCCTGCACATAAATGATGTCTGATAAAATAGGTGCATTGTGATTCCAGCCTGTATTATTATGTAAAAATTTAACACTCTCTGGATAACCTTCCATAGAGTCTACTAAACTCTTCAATAAATCGTATTCGTTTTTCTTGGCATCTAAAATTCTAGATTGCTCT
>CANHUW010000133.1 GCA_947463975.1 Bacteroidota bacterium | reverse complement strand
ATTGCTGATATCTTCCATTTCCATTTTCTGTCCTGCTTCACGCGCCAAAATCATAATCTTACGCATTACATCCGTACCTCCTAAGTCTAATCTTGGATCTGGTTCTGTATAACCTTCTTCTTGTGCTTGCTTCACTACTTGCGAAAAACTCTTTCCATCTTTTCCGCCAGCATAATTATTAAATACAAAGTTTAAAGTGCCCGATAATACAGCTTCAATTTTATGAATGCTATCGCCACTGCTCATTAAATCGTTCAAAGTGCCAATAATAGGTAAACTAGCTCCCACATTGGTTTCAAATAAGAACGCTGCATTATACTGTCTTGCCAATGATTTTAACTTCGCATAATTTGTATATGGTGAAGAACAAGCTATCTTATTACAAGCTACCACCGACACTGCTTTCTCTAATAATTGTGCATACACATTGGCTACTCCCTCATGTGCTGTCACATCCACAAATACACTATTGCGCAAATTATTTTCCAAAATAGCCTGTACATAATCTTCAATGCCACCTGGCTTCGCATCTGCTAATTGTTCTTTCCAATGAGTTAGATCCAACCCATCTACATTAATCAATTGCTTCTTACTATTGGCAATGCCAACAATGTTAATTTGTAGTCTTAATGACTTCTTTAAGTACTCGGCTTGTTTGCTGATTTGGTTTAATAATTTACCGCCTACATTTCCAGCACCCGCTACATAAATATTGAGTTGCTTATAGGTTGTTTCAAAAAACTCTTCGTGTAATACGTTAATCGCTTTTTTGACATCTACACTCGCGATCACTGCAGTAATATTTTTCTCTGAAGAACCCTGTGCAATCGCTCTTACATTGATACCATTTCTTCCCAACACACCAAACATCTTACCACTCACCCCTGGATGATTTTTCATTTGCTCACCCACCAAAGCAATGATAGATAAGTCTTTCTCTATAATTAATGGTTCTACTTTTTGCGTGTTGATCTCTTGCTCAAATTCTGCATCTACCGCTAGTTTGGCCTGGTGTGCGTCTTGCACATTCACTCCAACGCAGATGGAATGTTCTGATGAACTCTGAGTGATTAAAATAACATTGATTGATTTTTTAGCCAATGCATCAAATAATCTTTTAGAGAATCCTGGAATGCCTACCATTCCTGCTCCTTCCAAACTCAACAAACACAAATCCCTGATACTTGAAATTCCACGAATAAAATTATCATCTTTTGGAGAGTGATTTTCTATAATGGTACCGGGATGATTTGGTTCAAAGGTATTTTTAATCCATACGGGTATGTTTTGATACATGACAGGTTGTATGGTGGGAGGATAAATAATCTTCGCGCCAAAATGGGAGAGTTCCATCGCTTCTTGATAAGAGATGTGCGGAATTTCTTTAGCATTGCTTACCATTTTTGGATCAGCAGTCATCATCCCTGATACATCTGTCCAAATTTCTAGCGCACTAGCTTTTAAAGCTGCTGCATATATTGCACCTGTGTAATCTGAACCACCCCTACCCAATGTGGTCGTATTGCCTTCTGTATCTGAAGCAATAAAACCAGGAGCAATATATACATCAAATGGGTTATTGTCTTTTGATGTAAAATATTGTTGTATGGCACTGTCCGTTGATGCTTTATTGACTACTGCATTAAAATATTGACTATTGGTTTTGATTAAATCTCTGGAATCAACCCATTGTTGTTGGATGCCTTTTGATTCAAATGCAGCACTGATAATTTTTGAAGATAGGATTTCACCATAAGAGATAATTTTATCTTGCATACGCATTGACAATTCTCTTAACATGAACAATCCTTCGCAATTAGATTCTAATTCGTTCAACAATTGCTTTACCATGCTCAAAGTGCCTGATTGCTGCTGTATAGGCAATAAAGCTCTTACAGCATCTAAATGCTTTTGTTCAATATGTTGAATAATGGTCTTATAGGCTTCATTTCCTTGTGATGCACTTTGTGCTAACATCAATAATTGATCTGTCACTCCGCTCATTGCAGATACCACTACAATTGTGGGTTCTTTTCGTATACGCTCCGATACAATAGCAATCACTTTAGCGACTGCATCTGCACTTCCAACCGAACTTCCTCCAAATTTTAACACCTGCATAAATTCATTTTATATTAAATACCCATACATGTTATCATCATCCTTATTAATCTCTGTATAATTAATCTGATACTTTTTCATATTGTCCATCAAAATATCATAATCTTTTTTCGATTTTAATTCCAATCCCACTAATGCTGGACCCGCTTCTTTATTGTGTTTTTGCATATACTCAAATCGGGTAATATCATCTGTAGGCCCTAATACCAAATTCACAAAATCTTTTAGCGCGCCTGGTCTTTGTGCAAAGCGAATTAAAAAATAATGTTTTAATCCTTCATACACCAAAGATCGTTCTTTTATCTCTTGCATTCTATCAATATCATTGTTACTTCCACTCACAATACAAACAATGGTTTTTCCTTTTATTTGTTCGGCATAATCATCTAATGTTGCAATGCTCATGGCTCCTGCTGGTTCAACCACAATAGCTTCCTCATTATACATTTGTAAAATAGTAGAACAGATTTTTCCCTCTGGTACCAAATGCATATCATCTATTGCATCTTTACAAAATGCAAAAGTGATGTCTCCAATTCTTTTAACTGCTGCACCATCTACAAACTTATCAATACTGGCTAATTCTACAGGATGTTTTGCTTGTAAAGCAGCCAACATACTTGGGGCTCCCTCAGGTTCTAATCCAATTACCTTTGTATGGGGAGACACTTCTTTAAAGTATGTTCCTACCCCTGCACTTAATCCTCCTCCACCCACAGGCATAAAAATATAATCTATAGGCGTTTGTTCTAATTGATTGTAATCTTCGATAATTTCTACCCCAACAGTTGCTTGTCCTTCAATAATAGAAGGATGATCAAAAGGAGGTATAAATGTCATTCCGTGTTCTAGGGTGTATGCTTTTGCGGCAATGGCTGTATCATCAAAAGTATCCCCTACTAGTTTTACTTCAACAAAATCTTCCCCAAACATTTTTGTTTGAGTTACTTTTTGTTGCGGAGAAGGAATAGGCATAAACACTACACCTTTTACATTTAACTTTTTACAGCTATATGCAAAACCTTGTGCATGATTGCCTGCACTTGCACATACTACGCCTTTTGCCAATTGTTCTGAAGACATTTGACTCATCATATTGTATGCGCCTCTTAATTTATAAGAGCGTACAATTTGCAGATCTTCTCTTTTTAAATAAACCCTGCATTGATATTTTCTAGAGAGGTTTGCATTCATCTGAAGTGGGGTATGGTGTACCACCGGCTTCAATCTTGCATAAGCTCCTTGAATATTCAATGCAGGTTTATCAACTAGTTTTACTTCACTCATTACGTTGAATAAATTATTTAGCTTTTTGGTTCTCTGGTCTTAAACTTCTTACAGTTCTACCAGCTTGCCACATTTCACTATTATGTAATTCAGCTAATTCTACTTCTAATTTTTCACGGTAATCAGGCTTGCTATTTAAATCAATAGATCTTGCAGCTTCTGCACCTGTTGCTACACTATTATATAAATCAGAGAATACTGGCAATGTTGCATCGCGGAACTTCTTCCACCAATCCAACGCGCCTCTTTGTGCTGTTGTTGAACAATTGGCATACATCCAGTCCATTCCATTTTCTGCAACCAATGGCATTAAGGATTGTGTTAACTCTTCTACTGTTTCGTTGAACGCTTCAGAAGGTGAGTGACCATTTTTTCTTAATACTTCGTATTGTGCTGCGAAGATACCTTGGATAGCACCCATTAATGTACCACGCTCTCCCGTTAAATCTGAATACACTTCTTTTTTGAAATCTGTTTCAAATAAATAACCAGAACCAATCGCAATACCTAATGCAATGACTCTATCCCATGCTTTACCTGTAGCATCTTGGAAAATGGCATAGCTTGAATTTAAGCCACGACCTTGTAAGAACATTCTTCTCAAAGATGTTCCAGAACCTTTTGGAGCTACTAAGAATACATCCACATCTGCTGGAGGTACAATACCTGTTTGCTCTTTATAGGTTACACCAAATCCATGAGAGAAATACAATGCCTTACCAGGAGTTAAATGTTTTTTAACGGTTGGCCACATCGCAATTTGTGCAGCGTCGCTCAATAAATAACAGATAATAGTTCCTTTTTCTAATGCTTCTTCTATTTCAAATAAGGTTTGACCAGGAACAAATCCATCAGCTACTGCCTTATCCCAAGATTTTGAATTTTTTCTTTGACCAATGATTACGTTTACGCCGTTTTCTTTTTGGTTTAACGCTTGACCAGGACCTTGAACACCATAGCCAATTACTGCTACAGTTTCGTTCTTTAAAACTTCCTGTGCTTTTGATAGAGGGAACTCTTCACGTGTTACTACGTTTTCTTCTGTTCCTCCGAAATTTAACTTTGCCATTTTACTTTGAGTTTAATTAATATTTAAATTTTTGTTTTTTGTTATGTTTATTTTTTAGAACTGTCTCTTTAT